>CAYHYU010000001.1:0-6422 GCA_964360885.1 uncultured Gammaproteobacteria bacterium
CGAGAGCACTCGGCATCAAAAGGTACGAAACCGCCTGGTACTTGTTGCAGAGGATTAGAGGCTCTTGGGTATGCATCATGGGCGCGTTGAGGAAACACACCGGATTGCATACCTGAATGAGTTTATGTTCAGGTTCAATCGCCACACGTCACATTCGCGCGGCAAGCTCTTCTACCGACTCGTTCAGCAGATGACTCATGCCTGAAAGGTGTGAGCTGGCGTCAAGCGGATATGCCAGAAAACTCATTCTATTTTATTAACCAAATCCTGACTGAAAAATCACTTTTTCACGCAGGATCTAAGAATTTATGAAAGTATTTATCGAAAACGAGGCGGGTTCAGACCAGAAAAATATTTTTGACGAAAAAACACTGGAATACAGTAGAACTCGAACTGTATCCGCGCTCTATCCGTTTCCATACGGATTCTTGCTCAATACGACGAGCGGCGATGGCGATAATCTGGACTGTTTCGTTCTGACCGATAAGCCACTCAAAAGCCGAGAGATCGTTGAGGTTGAGCCAATAGGAATGTTTGAGGACATTGAGGACGGCGAGGAAGATCATATGGTCGCCAACTTTAAAATGCTTGTGCATAGGGCCGTCTGACAACCAGGCGACTCTGAAAAACGATGAGAACCGCCTGCCTACACCTTGCGGATGTGTCGGGATTGGCGGGTTATGTGCGACAAGAACATTTGCGCGTGCTCATGGTAGGATGAGGCATGCTTGCGTGGAGCGATCCCATTGCCTTTATCCACGGTCTCACGGCACAACAGCGCCGGGTTTTGAAGTCCATCGACGTCTCGACAGTCGGTGAGCTTCTCTCCGTCTTCCCGCGCCGTTATGACGACTACACGCGACTCGTTCAGATCTTGAGTATTCCCACAGGCGTCCCTGTCACGATCAAGGCCGTCGTGAAAGAGATCAAAGAAGTTCCGACATTTCGCCATCGCATCAAGATCATCCGCGCCATCATCTCGGACACGACAGGATCCATTGGCGTCACGTGGTTCAACCAGCCGTGGCTCGTGAAGCAGCTCAAGAGCGGCGATGAGATTTTCATTTCCGGCGTCGTGACACAGCGTCCTCGATTCGGTCGCGGCTTTACGTCTCCGTTGTGGGAGTTTGCGAATGCCGAAACCATCGCAGCGGGCGTGATCGCGCCCGTGTATCCGCTCACCGGTCATGTCACTCAAAAAACGCTACGCAATGTGATGAAAGTCGTGGTCGAGGATGTTGCGTTTCCGGAAGATTGGTTGGCTCGCGAGATTCGATCACGAGTCAACGTCCCTTTGCTCGGCGATGCCTATCGCTTCGTTCATCGTCCAGCTTCACTCGACGAGGCGGAGCGGGGGAGACGACGTTTTGCATTCGGAGAACTGCTCGTGTATCAACTTGCGTTGCGCCTCGCGCGACGCGAAGCGGACACGGCCGGCGCGCCGCAGATCACATTCGACGAAGCATTTGCAAAAAAATTCGTCGCGGGACTTCCATTTGAACTCACGCCGGACCAAAAGAAGGCAATGTGGGTAGCGATTCAAGACATGAAATCGAATCGTCCGATGCGTCGTCTCCTTCAAGGCGACGTTGGAAGCGGAAAAACGATCGTTGCCGCGATGTTGGCTGCCCTGACGTTTCGAGCCGGATTTTCATCCGCGCTCATGGCGCCAACGGATCTTCTCGCAAAACAGCATGCGGAAACATTGTATCGTTTTCTTGCGCCGCATCAAATCCCGGTTCTGTTGCTAACATCTTCGTCTCGTTATTTGTATGAGAAGTTAGGGACGTCCGAGAACACGCAACGGGAACGGCCGTCCTTGCCAACAGAAGCAACCCGCGAACGGATTGGGCAGGGTCGCGTCGTTGTTGTGGGCACGCACGCGCTCCTTGAGCGGGGAGCTTCGCCGCCGGATCTCGCGCTTGCGATCGTTGACGAACAGCATCGGTTCGGCGTTGCGCAACGCGAAGCGCTTGTTGTTGCGCCGCGAAGTGACGGTAAAGTGCCGCATCTTCTCTCCATGAGCGCCACTCCGATCCCGCGCTCGCTCGCGCTCACACTTCTCGGCGATCTCGACGTCTCGATCATCTCGATGAAACCAGCAGGACGCCTTCCGATCACAACGAAGCTCGTCATCGGCGAAGATGGGCGCGAAGCGGCGTATGATCTCATCCGCCGTGAAGTCGCAAACGGACACAAAGCGTTCATCGTCTGTCCGCTCATTGATGATTCCGACGTCCTCGGCGTGAAGAGTGTTGAGATGGAGGCGCGACGGCTTCAATCTGGACCGTTACGATTGCTTCGCGTCGGAATGTTGCACGGAAAAATGTCAACGAAAGAAAAAGATGAAATGATGGAACGGTTTGCACACGTAGTGGCGAGGCCCGCCTTGCCCATTGATGTCCTGGTCGCAACAACCGTCGTCGAGGTCGGCGTGGACGTGCCAGAGGCAACCGTGATGGCCATCGAAGGTGCAGAACGGTTTGGCCTTGCGCAGCTTCATCAACTCCGCGGCCGCGTTGGCAGGTCATCGCATCCGTCGCACTGTCTCATCATCGCGACGGACGACAGCGCGTCGCTCGAGCGCTTGCGTGTCATGGAACGAACGAATGACGGATTTGTGGTCGCGGAAGAAGATTTGCGCTTGCGCGGCGAAGGAAATCTCATTGGCACGGAACAGAGCGGTAAGCGTCTCTTCGAGCATGTTCGGATGAATGATTTTGAATTGATGGCCAAGGCGCGGGAAATATCGGAAGAACTCCTGCGCGAGGATCCCGCCTTGGATTGTCATCCCGCGCTCAAAGAGGTTGTCGCGCAGATGCGTGAGACGAGCCATCGGGAATAGTGGTGCGTTGAATCGTTCATCCCCGTACTTCTTGATGAAGATCGCGTAGCGTGATACGATTTTGTTATGACGATGAAGACCGTTGATGCCAAGCGCCTTCAAGGATTCCTTCCAAAATCATGGAAGGAAGATCGGATTTTTGTGATTTCAAGTGAGGACACGGTTCTGGTGAAGCGCATCATTCAGCCAAAGTATATGGATATTCGCGAACGATTGCTCAAGGCGGGGAAGAGGATTACGAAGAAAGATCTCATGGAAGCAATTCGCGCCGCGCGGTCGTAAACATGCGCGTCGTTTTTGACACGAATGTTATTGTTTCCGGATTCCTTTGGAGAGGGTCTCCAAGAACGCTATGTGGTTTTATTCGTGAACAGCGAATGAGGCTTTGCCTCACTCCGGCAATCATCGAAGAGATTCGACGCGTACTGACTTATCCAAAGCTCGCTAAGAAATTGGAACTGGAGAATATCACTCACCAAGAATTTTTGAAGGAGGTGCTGAACGGATCCATGCTTTTTCCTGATACGCAGTTCGTTGCGCCAATCCGGAAGGATCCAACTGACAATATTTTTCTGAACTGCGCAATTGTAAGCGATGCAAAATGGATCGTGAGCGGAGACCGTCATCTTCTTGAGTTAGGTGAATTTGCCAACATTCGTATCGTTACGCCCGCACACTTTTTGAGAATCGTACAAAAGATGCGCGAGACGAGGCATCTGGAATGACCTGAATATGGGGGGGAATCAGAACATACTTGACTTTTTTTCGACAATATGCCATATAATGTATGTTCTTTGAAATAGAAAATCCTGTTGAAAATGGCGTTTTGTAGCTCATTCTGTGGGCTTTAATAGGCCGCTTTCAACAAATGACAACTCCATGCGCTTGGGAATGATTCCGAGTATGGACAGTCTGCGGCACGCGAAAGGAAAGGGTTACGCTAATGGCCAAACCCCTCACGAAGATCGAACACAGTGTCCTCAACTCCACGCTCCGCATCCTCATGGAGGCCGGAGGGACGACGGATCACACGGATTGGATGCGCGGTCGCGGAAACGCGGCGCTGCTCATCCAGTTCATCAACGAGCGGCACGCGCTCGGGGAGAAGAACCCCTACGAGATGACCGTCGAGGCGCAGCTCGCCGCTCTCCATCGTGCAAACGACGAGGAGCAGTGGGGACTGACCGAGAACGACTTTACCCTTCTCGCCGCATCCGCTCCCGCATGGCCGAAGGGCAAGCATGCCTACCGTTCGTTCCGCATCCGCTTCGGCGAGGGAGACGACGGGGTGGCTTCGACCTTTGAGCGTCACGTCGCCCGCATCAAGTCGGTCTTCACCGAGAAGGGCTTCTGCCGCTGGGAATTGCTCCACTCGGGCAAGATCGAGTACGACGGCAAGCCCGTGGAGCGCCTGCGGCTCCTGAACGGCAACCGCACGCACCACGCGGTCGTCGAGTGGATCGTGGCCGATCTCGACACGAACCGCAAGCGCAGGAGCATCACGGCGGTGCGTGACGCGAAGTCGCTCGCTGATGAGCTGCTCGTAATCGCGTGGATGTTCCCGGACATGATCCGCGCCATCGACTACGACAAGCCCCCCGGCTTGTTCGCCGCTGGCTACGAGGCCAACATCCCCGAGGAAGCGAAGCAGGAGTGGCAGTTCGTCGTGGTCATAGGCCGCAATGGCGTCTTCTTTTGCTCCCGCAGCGATAACGACTCGACCTTCTCGGTGCCTCGCTTGCGGGAGTAGTCGGCTCTCGGCACTTATCCCGACGAACCCGCGTAGCGGGTTGTCGGGATCCCGACACGCGTAGCGTCGTCGGGAAACCCTTGGAACTCTGTGGAGCGTAAGGTTCCGATCCGCCAAAGGTGGACAAGCTCTTGGCTCCCTCGGCCGCGTCTACAACGCATAGCTTCAACAAAGGAGCATGTGTTTCGTAGATGCGGCTCTTTTGTTTTTATTGGAACCGTCGTAGTATCGGGCGCCCACAATGGGCGCCCATACGAGTTGTATTCACAATATCCATCGTATATACTTTGGATATATGAAAATCCTCATGGCGATCAAAATTGATGTTGCGGTTAAAAGGCGCGCGCAAAAAGTCGCGGCTGATCTTGGATTGACGCTCTCCGCCGTCGTGAATGCGATGTTAAAACAGCTCATCCGCGACCGCGAGCTTAATCTGTCTATGGCGCCAAAAATGACGCCCTATTTGGAATCTATTCTTGCGGAGGTACAACAAGATTTGAAAACCGGGAAAAATCTTTCTCCGGTCTTGACTTCCGCAAAGAGCGCAATTCGATATTTGCGTTCATAACCCAATGATCGACAAGGCCTCGCGTAGCGTCTTCGCTTCTTTCGGCGTGATGATTTTTTTGAATCCCATGCGCGCAAATTCTTTCAAACGTAACTCTGGCAGCGCAACAGGACGAATCTCGCCCGCGAGACCAATCTCCCCAAACAATCCGATCGTCGGATCCAGCGGCACGTCTTTGACCGCGCTCGCGATCGCCACGGCAAGCGCGAGATCGGCACTCGGATCTTTCGCGTCAATTCCACCTGCCGCGTTCGCGTAGACGTCTTTGTCGAGCGCGGAGATTCCTGCGCGTTTTGCGAGCACCGCGAGGAGCATGCCGAGGCGCGCGTTGTCCACCCCAGTCGCTCGACGGATCGGCGTTCCGTATCCGGCAGGGGAAACGAGCGCTTGAATCTCGAGGAGGAGCGGACGACGTCCTTCGATCAAACAGGTCACGACGGATCCCGAGGCATGTGTCGCGCGGTCGCGGAGCAATTCACTCGACGGATCTTCAACCTGCTCAAGGCCGCGCTCCGTCATTGTGAGAAGCGCAATTTCGTCAACTGATCCGAATCTGTGCTTCAACGCGCGCAAAATGCGATAGCGATGATCTTTGTCGCCTTCAAGAAAGAGCACTGTGTCTACAAGATGCTCGAGCACGCGCGGACCTGCGATGTCGCCGTCTTTCGTCACTTGGCCGACAAGGATCACTGGAATCCCAGAGTGCCTCGCGGCCTCGGTGATGACTGCCGCGCACGCCTTAACTTGCGATACGCTTCCCGCTTCGCCGTTCGCGTCCGCAAGGCGCATCGCTTGAATTGAATCCACGATCGTGAGTGTCGGTTTTTCCGCTTCAAGAGTTGCTGCAATCACCGATGCATCCGTTTCATCGAGAAAGAGAAGCGAGGCAGGGAGTTCCTGCGCGAGTCGCGTGAGCCGTCGTCGCACTTGGAACGGTGATTCTTCCCCCGTGACGTAGATCACACGCCCGCCAATCACGCTCATCATGATCGCGACCTGCGCGAGGAGCGTGGATTTTCCAATTCCAGGTTCTCCAGCGAGGAGCGTCACGGAGCCGGGAACGAGGCCGCCGCCTGTCACAAGATCGAGTGGAGGGCAGTTGGTAGCAAGCAGCAGGCAGCCAGTCGCAAGGGAAGAGTCGGCAAAAGGCAGTAATGTTCCGAATTTTTCCGTAGTAGGGGCGCCCCGCCCGGGCGGCCCGACCGCCTCACCAACCCGCGGCGCGTGTTTAAAACGCCCCCACCCCCCCCCTAGCAAAC
>CAYHYU010000001.1:6432-22405 GCA_964360885.1 uncultured Gammaproteobacteria bacterium
CCCAGCCTCATGTTAATTGTCCTAAAATGCCATTATTTTTCCTATTTTTCCCTTTGTGGGGCCCACCCGCGGGGTCGCCCCTACCGCATCACGAACGCGATCCGCTTCTTTCAACGACCCCCACGCCCCGCATTCCAAACAACGCCCGGTCCATTTTTGGGATTGGGCATCGCAGTTTGAACAGACGTAGATCGTGTCGGCTTTTGACATGCGCGTATCTTCAACTGTACGTACGTTTTTGGCAATATTTTCCTCCATCTAAACTAATAGAAATTTAGCACCTTCAGGGGACCTGCGAAATCATCTCCTCCGCATGATTTTCCATAAAAAGCCGCATCCGCTTGAGCCGGGGCATTTAGTTTGTTTAATTCAATATCACAGGCCAAGGGCGTCAGATTCTCTTGCGCCGCTTTAATCTCATCGAGCGACCAGTAGGATTTTGGATCACGCAACAGATCGGAGACTTGTTGGAGCTGTTTGATCTTTTCTTCGCTTATTTGTTTTCTCAAGGGCGCGTCTGGCTTTAGGTTTCTTGTAAAGTATTCGCCGCAAATGAACGGGCCCAGTCCGGACCGATCACCATATCCTGAAAACACCTGCCCGCTCCCGCAATTTTTCTTTAGGACGAGCGCATTCGCCCCACCATTGAAAACGATGTCACCGGCTTCCTTCGGCGTTCCTCTGCCCGCGGCATATTCTATTTCGAGATAAAGACCAACGAATGTTTGTCCGTTATCCGCGCACTTTTTTTTCACTGTTTCATCAAATGAAGACGGAAAAGCGAACTTCCATGCGACGCTCCCTTTATCCTTACTTTTATCCACAGCCCCCAAAAGCGGGACACTCCCAACCTTAATAATGGATTCGGGTTTGGACATTGCAGTCCATGTGGTGAATTTGTCTTTGATTGCACCCGAACAAACGGTTATGAGTGACAAGGAGCCAAAAGGCAGAGAACCATCTTGCCATTTGATATTTCCAAAAATCGAGCCCGCGATGCAGGCGCTGGATTTTCCTGCGCATTCGGGAAAAGCTTTCGTGGCGTCTGAACAGGAGACGCATCGTTCTGTCGGATTCAAACAGCGTCTCCCGGCGCAGGCCTCTCCAGTTTGATCGCTTGTGTAGCTTGTCCCGCAAAGGGTGTATTCTTTGAGTGCCGGACCGGATACTGTCAGCGTCCCAACACTAACAGAGGCGGCCTTTGAAGCAGGAGTGAACGTCCGAGGCGTTTCCGATGAAATCGTGTCGCAGAATTTTTCTTGAGCCGACGCGAAAAGCTTTGAAGTGCCGGCTTTGAACTCTTCCTTGCTTACTTGTAAGATTCTCACGCTTTTTAAGCTCGTCAGTTGCGGATTCAGCGTTTGGAGCAAGGTATACGTTCCGAAGACGAGCAGAAGTCCAAGGATTGCATCCTTGATGATTTCTTTTCCGCTTTGAACAGCGGTCAGTGATGAAGAAACGATGTATTTGAATCCGCCGTACACGATCATCACCGACGCGGCGATGACGCTGATCCCAAGGAGATAGGTATACGCCGCAGCGACGTACTGGGCGAGGTAGGGGATTTCCGTTTTTTCGCCTGGTTTGGCGATCAAGCCGGATGCAAATCGAAGTCCCGGAATCTGGACGTTGAGCGTCGGGCTCGTCAGGAGCACGCCGCCCGTCTCCGTTGCGCTTTGCGCCGCCGCTGGAGTCGCGGACAGTGTTGAGATGTTCGCAACAACACAGATGATCGCGAGCGCGATCACGAGGAGGAACGGGGACTGTTGCGTGCGAGTATCCATGTTCCCCATTTAGCTTGATGCAAATGTCATAGGATCTCCTGAAGTTACGCATTCGTTATATGTCTTCATGCGTGGATTGAGTAATTCAGGCGTGGCGCTTCCATAACACTTATACGCGGCTGCCGCGTCTGATTTTTCTTTGTCCCAACATCCTTTGTAATGCGCCAGCATAACCTCTGCTTGTTTCTCTGGGTTGAAGAGATCAGGCACTGTAGAGCATTTTCCTCCTGACCAAAATCCTCTCCCCATGTTTGGTTGTCCTGGGCACGCAGATTGCCAAGGGAAAATCGTAGATTGGCCAGCACCAAAACCGTGCGAGAAACGCCAGTCCATCCCGTACTCTGGTGGCTTGGTGAGATCAATCTTGTTATCATCGTTTGCCTCCGTAAGCGCTTGACATTCAAGAGGGAGTTTGATATAGGTTGGAAAGTTTCTCTCTGCCTTTTTAAAGTATCTGTCTTGGATGTCTATTGGACATGCCCCTGTTCGACATTCTTGAGGGACAGGTTTGCAGATTTCGGAACCTGTTTTTGTTTTTACGCAGCATTTTTCTGGCAACTCAATTTTTGTTCCAGAAAATTTACGCATGCTATCGAGATAATCATGTCTTGCAGGCACGAAGGTCAAAATTCTCGCGTTTTCGTCGTGGCCAATGACGTCAGGACGGCCACCGGATTCATGTGTCATAGATCCGAGTGCAAAACAGGCGAAGTTTATTCCACCCGCAGCTTGGGCTTTTTGCGCCACTAATTTTTTCATCTCACTCGCCTTAATCGGCGCCTTACCGGTGATTGCGATAATTTGATCGGCGGGTACGACCTGCAATTCCTGTTTTATGATTTGCAATTTTATTGATCTCAATTCGACGAGTGCCGGATTGATCGTTTGCAAAATCGTGACACAACTCAACACGAGGAAGAGCCCGATCAGTGCGTCTTTGATGGCGTCCTTTCCGGTTTGAACATCTGGCGCCGTCGAGGCAAGGATGTATTTGAATCCGCCGTACACGATCATGACCGACGCAGCGATCACAATGATGCCAAGAAGATACTTGAATGCCGCGGATACATACTGTGCGAGATAGGGGATCTCCGTTTTTTCACCCGGGATCGCAACGATGTTCGCAAATCGCAGACCCGGAATCGGAACGTTCAGCGTCGGTGAGGTGAGAGGAATGGCTCCCGTCGGCATCGCGGAGACGCTCGGCGTTTGTTTGGGCTGATATGCGCTCGCGGCAGTTGGTCCTACCGCACACTTCGCCGATGACTTTCCGGAAGAGATCGGCTGGCAGGCCGTCGTCTCATCGAGCGGCGTCGGGTCGCACGCGACGTTCTCAAACGCCTTATTCGTCGACACGAATTTCGTCACCATTTCCGGACATTTTGTCGAAGGGTCAGTGAGGCAGATCTTTTCGCTCGGTGTTTCTTTCATTGCACAGGCACAGCAGGCGGCAAGGGCAGGGGACGCGGTTTCGAAAGAAGCGAGAAGCTGAAAGCTAGAAGCTAGGGCAAAGAAGATCGCGCGATGACATTTTTTCATGAGGAGAGGAATCGTTTGATCTCTCGTTCCAATTCTTCCGCCGTGACGGATCCGCGGATTGCCTGTGTTCCGATGAAGAAAAACGGCGCGCTCGAGACGCCGTCACTTCGCGCCGCATCCACGTCAGCGTCGATTGCCGCGCCGACGACAGGATCCGTGCGGCAACTCGCAAGCGCGGCGCGATGTAATCCGAGGACTTCCGCGATCACTGCGTACGCTCGTTCGCCCAAGGCGGGACTATCGAATAACGCGTCATGCGCTTCCCAAAATTTTCCCTGACGACCCGCGCATCTCGCGAAGATCGCGGCGTCCTTTGCATTCGGATTGACATCCGAAATGGGCAGATCCCTCCACACGAAACGCACGCGCCCGCCGAATGCCGGTACGACCGCTTCGATGACCTCTCGCGTATCTTTGCATGTATCGCATTCAAAGTCGCCGAATTCAATCACGGATGCCACGGAGGTTGCGCTTCCATACCGATGCGGATCTTCCGTTCGGAAGGCAGGTGGCCGCATTTTTGCAAGCTCGATACTCCGCGGGAGAAGGGACTTTTGGATATCTGCCGTCGGGAGTCCGGTCATAAACCGATCTTTCGATATGCGAATCGCATTCACGATCATCCAGCCGCCCATGAGCGCGACGAGGAACACCGCGAGGGTAAGAATGAGAACGCGATAGTGGTGCATGGGGGGAGAATCTAGAAGCTAGGATCTAAGTAAGATCATAACTATACAATTTTCCTGTTGCAGCGTCGGAGAAAATAAATTTTGTTTTTTCCTTGTTTACGATCGGTTGGCGGACAGGATGATTTTGATCAGGCGTTGTGATTTTTACGGCCGATCCGAGCGCGAGGTCGATTCGATACACATCGTCCGAGAGCGTTGCGAATTGTGAACGGAGCACCCCCGCATTTGACGGCATGTCTTGCGGTACTGCGCAGTAGAGCTCGGATTCGCCAGCCCACGTGCATTTATCCGCCCATGTGTTGAGAGCCAAGCTTTTTCGCCGCGCGCCCATCGTCGTCGGCTCGCCGGATGCGACATAGAGCAGCGGCTTGTTGTCGGTTGTCGGGTCGTACACGCTGAAGAGAATTTGTTTGCCGGTCGGCGACCAGTTTGGAACAAATCCCTGCCCCGGCGCCGTGATCGATTTGAAATTTTCTCGGTTTTGGCCGATGAACAGGATCTGCTGTTGGTTTCCGCTTTGCGGGTCACCGGTCGTCGCGTATCCTACGATGTGACCAGACGGCGACCACGCGATATGCGCTTTGTCTTGGTTTTCGCCGAGCGTTTCAATGGCACGCGCTTCGTTGCCATCCGGATTCGTCACGATCAGAAATCGGTTGTCTGGATCATTTCCAATGCTTTTTGCCGCGACTTTGTCGTCACTTGGCGCGAAACCAAAATCCTCCCAATGTTTCGGAAGAACGACTTGCCGCTTGTCATGAAAATCGTAGAAGATGCTCGATCCGTCAGGAAATTTGAGGATTGCTTCATCTCTTGTGTGCGCCCAACTCACCGTATCCACGTTGAAGAATTGTTTGTCGCCGAGCGCTGTGATGGTTCCATCCGCAGTGACGCGATAGAATCGTCCGTCGTCCGGATTGTAGAACCGCGCGCCGTTGCCGTCCGTCGCCGGAGTGACCGCCTGCGTTACGCTGTCGCGGAGGAGCTTTGTTTTTGCGCCAAGCGTCACGCCGCCACCCACGCTCGGAATGCCAGTCGGCTGTGCACCGGAAGACGGAGGCAATTCCCCCGCTGTTCCAGGCGCTGAACCTTGTCGCGCGCCGCCGGCGCCTGCTTGAGGCAACTGACCTTCGTAGCCAGGTGTTTGCCCCGCGGGCGGCTGCGTGACTTTCGCGCGAAAGAGCATCCAATAGATCGTAAAGCCCATTCCGATCGAGATCATGCAAAAGCCGACTGCGAAGATGGTTTTTTTCACCCGTTCCGTGAGCATAGAATCACACGAGAGTATACCACGCTTCCTCAGAAGCCACCGAGCTTGCGTAAGATGAGAACGGCACCGACGATCAAGAGAAATACAGGCCCGATGAAAAACGGGGGAGCGATGAGCCATCCGAAGAGCATCGAAAAGAAGAAAAAGAAACAGCCGATCTTTTCCGAAAATCGAGCTTTCGGAATGCGACGTGAGGGAAAAAAATTCTCACGAATTGTCTGGTAGGCGATAATGAACGGCGGACCGAAGATCGTTGCGATGCTTCCGATTTTTGCCGTGTCATACGCGTGCGTGTTCCGGTCGAGCGATCGTTGTTCGATGTGTGCGGCCGCGGCCGCCCGCTCGGCGCGTGCGCGTTCAGCGAGAAGAACCTGCTGTTTCAATTGGGCCGCGCGATCAAACTCATCATGCTCTTCCTCCTCTACTTTTTTTTCTTCACTGGGAATGTCGGTTGGAGCCGCGGCGCCTTTTCCCGGCGAGGGTCCTCGCTCTTGTTGGGCTTCTTCCTCTTCGGTCGTTGAACCAACGAATTGTTCCGATGTGCGGCGCATGCGCTCTTCTTCGGCTCGTTCGCGCAGAAGCCCCATCTGAGGCGTTTCGACGAGTCCACCGCCCGCGATCGGTTCTGGCGGCGGCGGTTCTCGAAACGCGTAACTCGGCGTCAGGCGTCCGCTGTCAAGTACAGATTCGCCCGTGTCTTCCGTGAGCCGCGTATCCTCGAGCCGCTGATCCGCGTACCGTTGCCGTTCAAGCTCCGCGGCGCGCTGCCGCTCTTGCCCATTTGACATACAATGGTTTTAGACGATCCGGAGTCCCACGCCCGTTACGGTGAGATGCAGTTTTTTCTTCTGGGGTTTTTCTGACAAGAGCTTGCTGATCACGGCCGTTACTTCGCGTTCGAGCAGCCGTCGCACGGCGCGCGCGCCTTCTTCCGGCGGAAGCGGCTGAGCGAGCAACCATTCGAGTACCTCGTCGCTCGCATTGCACGCGACACGCTGAACATCCTCGACACGCTCCAGAATGTCGTTCAGTCCGCGGCGAAGAATCACGCGCATCGAATCCATCGCGAGCGGCTGGAAAACGACGATCCTGTCGAGCCGGTTCAGAAGTTCCGGACGAAAACGTTGTTTGAGTTCTTCGCGTATGCCCGTGGAAAAATCACGCGTTTCGTCTCCAAAGCCAAGCGTCTTCATGCCGAGCGTTTCGCTGCCCACGTTCGACGTCAGTAGAATGTAGGTGTGACGAAACGACACAGGGCGTCCGGTTCCATCCGAGAGCGTTCCGTCTTCCATGATCTGAAGCAGGAGATTTTGCACGTCCGGATGCGCTTTTTCAAATTCATCGAAAAGAACGACGCACTGTGGTCGCTTGCGGATCCTGTCCGTGAGTTTCGTCGCGTCGCGATATCCCACATAGCCGGCTGGCGATCCGACGAGTTTGGACATCGTGTGGTGCTCGGAGAATTCGGACATGTCAAGTTTGAGCAATGCATCATCGCGCCCGAAAAGCTCTCGGGCAATGACGCGAGCTGTCTCGGTTTTTCCCGTTCCGGACGGGCCGACGAGCAGCAGGCATGCTTTTGGTCGGACAGGGTCGCCAAGCCCGAGCCGCGATCGACAGATGACATCCGCGATTTCTTTCATTCCCTTGGACTGTCCGATGATGCACTCAGAAAGTTTTGCCTCAAATGTCGAGAGTCGCTCGCGTTCCGTTGCAAGCGCAGCCATGCGCGGTACGCCGGTGATCCTCGATACGACTTCGGCGACGTCCACGACCGTCACAGTCGGCGTCTCTTTTGCGCGTTCCGCTTCGTATGATGATTTGAGAGATTCATATTCACGCACGAGCTTTTCGGCTTCATGCGTCGCCTGGGTTGCCGCGTCGAGACGTCCTTCATTCACGGCCTGGTGCTTCGTTTCGATCGCCGCGTTGATTGCCAATTCAAAAGTTGTGAGACGTTCCATTCGGTCGTGCGAGTGTCGCCGCGCGTTTACGCACGCCGCGGATTCGTCGAGAAGGTCGATCGCCTTGTCAGGAAAAAAGCGATCTGTCAGATATCGCTCTGCTAAATGCACGCATGCCGGCAGCACATCCGGCGCATACGTCACGCGGTGATGGCGTGCGTAAAACGACTCGACTCCCTTGAGCATCTCGAGCGCCGCCGCGGGCGAAGGTTCATCCACGGACACGGGCTGGAAGCGGCGTTCGAGCGCTGCGTCTGGTTCGATGTGCTTTTTATATTCTGCCCACGTCGTTGCGCCGATGCAGCGAATTTCTCCTCGTGCAAGCGCAGGTTTCAGGATGTTTGCCGCATCGAGCGAACCGGTCGTGGACCCCGCGCCGACAATGTTATGAATTTCATCGATGAAGAGAATGACGTTCGGATCGCTGTGGAGTTCTTCGAGAATTTGTTTGAGCCGCGCCTCAAATTCCCCGCGGTACATCGTGCCGGCGACTGTGAGCGCGAGATCGAGCGACAAGAGACGCTTGCCGTGCAGAATGTCTGGCACGTCATGAGAGGCAAGGCGCTTCGCGAGACCCTCGACGATCGCGGTTTTTCCAACGCCGGGCTCGCCAAGCAGGACAGGATTGTTTTTATTTCGACGGCAGAGAATCTCAATCATGCGTAGAAGCTCATTTTCGCGGCCGATCACGGGGTCGAGTTCGCGCGCGGTGTCCGCGTGCGTGAGGTCGCGCGTGAAGGCATCAAGCGCAGAGAGGCGCGTTGCGCGCTGCGATGTTGCCGCATGCGCCGGCGTGTTCGGTGCCGTCGATGTTTTGTGCTCCGGCTCACCGAACCCATCGAGCCCTGAAAGTTCCGGAAAACGTGACGTGGATTTCAACACCTGCAGCACCTGTTCACGTACAACGGTTGCCGAGGTGCCGCTCTGCTCAAGAAAGGCATTCACATCTTCACAGTTTCCGTCGAGCAGCGCAGCGAGAAGGTGTTCCGTTCCGATGTATTTGTGTTCATGGAGATGTGCGGTCAAGATGCATTTTTCGACAATTCGTTTGACGGCCGGAGAGAGGTCGGGAGCCGCAACCCCGCCTGTGGGGAACACGGGTAAAACGCCTCGGAATGTGGCTTCGGCGTTCGGCAACGTCACCCCGCTTTTGAGAAGAATCTCGGCCCCGATCGATCCCTTCTCATGTGTGAGTCCCACGAGAATGTCACCTGGCTCCACGAGCATTCGACCGTTTCGTACCGCAAATTGAAGCGCCGTTTGGAGCGCGTTTTTCAGATGCGTCGTGAAGCGATCAAGGAGGTCTGGAGTCAACATTTAGAATTGTACGTTCGGCGTTGCTTTTTCTCTCTCTGCAATCTCAAAGAAGTCGCGTTTCGTAAAGCCGAGCATATTGCCGATCAGATTCGTCGGAAACACTTGGAGCTTGGTGTTGAAATCGCGGACATTGCCGTTATAGAAGCGTCGCGCGGCTTGGAGATGGTCTTCGAGTTCGGCGAGTTGCCCTTGAAGTTCGAGGAAGTTTTGGTTCGCTTTGAGATCTGGATACGACTCCGCGAGCGCGAAGAGGCTCTTCAGAGTCTGACTCAACATGTTTTCCGCGGCCGCATGGTCAGCGACGGTCTTCGCGCCCATCGCCATGTTGCGCGCCTCGATGACTTTTTGGAATGTGCCGGATTCATGCGACGCATATCCTTTGACCGTTTCAACGAGATTCGGGACGAGATCAGTGCGTCGTTTGAGCTGGACGTCAATGTCCGACCAGGCTTCGTCCGTTTTGTTTTTCAAGCCCACGAGGCCGTTGTACGTCGCGATAAGCCAGAGTGCGATTGCAGCAAGCGCTGCAAGAAGGATCCACAGAAGAGTCATAATACATTTTGTTATATGAGTGAATGGATGTTACGCTTACAGTATATCGAAAACACCCATTTTCGTCCAGAGTTATGAGTGTCTTTAGGGCATATGACATCAGGGGGCTAGCTCCCGGGGATATTGACGCCTCTTTTGCGGAGCGCCTTGGCGTTGCGATTTCACGCCAATTCAAGCCCACACGGGTTTTAGTTGGCCGTGACATGCGCGGAACATCACAGGGTCTTGAGGATGCGCTGATCAAATCTTTTGTCTCCTCCGGCGTTTTCGTGACGCGCATCGGCTTGTGTTCAACGCCGATGTTTAACGTGACGCTTGGGCTCGCGCAATCGTCACGTCCGTACGATCTCGGTGTGATGGTCACAGCCTCCCATAATCCTGGCCAGTATAATGGCTTCAAGATGACACGAGGAAATTGTCTGCCCATCGGCCAAGGAAGCGGCATGGAGGAATTGGAAGAGGCCTTCGCAGAGTCGAAAGTCGAAAGTCGAAAGTCGAAAGTCGTTGCGCATGGGAACGTCACCGACGATCCTTCGGCGCTTGACCGTTACGTCACCCACATCCTCTCTCTCGCGAAACTTCCACGAGAGATGCCAAAAATGAAAATCGCGATTGATGCGGGCAACGGGATGGCTGGAGCGGTGTTGCCCGAACTCTTGAAGCGTCTCCCCTGGCTCGAGGTTGTGCCGCTTTATTTTGAACTCGATGGATCATTTCCGAATCACGAGGCGAATCCGTTGAAGCGCGCAACGCTCGTGGATCTTCAGCATGTCGTTCGCGAGCACGGATGTGCGATGGGAGTTGCGTTCGATGGTGATGCGGATCGCGTTGGGTTCGTGGATGAGATAGGTGAGGCGATTCCCGGCGATCTGTTGACGGCTTTTTTTGCTCAAGAAATCCTCCGAGACCGTCCGGATGGTCTCGTGCTGTACGATGTTCGGTCGTCATGGGCCGTTCCGGAGGCCGTGACCGAAGCCGGAGGTCATTCCGATATGTGTCCTGTTGGGCACGCCAAGATCAAGCGGCTCATGCGCGAAAAGTCCGCATCGTTTGGCGGGGAACTTTCGATGCATTTTTATTTTTCCGATCTGTGGAATTGCGAGTCCGGTGATCTTGCGATGCTTGTGCTCCTGAAGCGTCTCGTGCGAGAAGGAAAGCCGCTTTCCGAGCTGTGGACGCCGCTTCGTCGCTACGCGAAATCCGAAGAGATGAATTTCAAGGTGGAGGATCCGGTTGCGACGATTGAGGCGCTTGAACGTCGCTACGCTCCCGAATCAAGCAAGATCATCCGTATGGATGGTGTGCGCATCGAGTTTGGAGATTGGTGGTTCAGCGTCCGCGCGTCGAATACCGAGCATCTCGCGCGTCTCAACGTCGAAGCGAAGACACAGAGTAAATTGGAAGAGAAGGTAGGAGAGCTTCGCGCGCTCATTGTATGATTGGCATCTTCGATTCAGGAATTGGTGGACTCACGGTCGTGCGTGAATTGCTGCGGCATTCGCCACACGCATCGTTTGTCTACCTTGGCTACACTGCAAGAACGCCGTATGGCAATAAGTCGAAAGAGATGGTGGAGCGCTACGCGCTCGAAGACGCCGCATTTCTCATCTCAAAAAAAGCGACGTCTATCGTCGTCGCCTGTAATACCGCGAGTGCGTATGCGATAGACGCGCTTCGATCTCGGTATCACGGTTTTCCCTTCTACGATGTGATCACGCCTGCCATTGAAGACGCGCTTGCGGTAACCAATGGACGAATTGGCGTCATCGGAACGCGCGGGACGATTGGTTCAGGAGTATATCAAAAACAGCTTGTCGGGCGTCGGGCGTTGAGTGTCGCGACATCCACCAAAGTCGTCGCACAGGCATGTTCGCTTTTTGTTCCACTTGTCGAGGAGGGATGGCTTAAGAATCCGGAAACAAAACGAATTATTAGACACTATTTGTACTCATTGCGATTACAAAATGTAGACACATTGATTCTCGGATGTACTCATTATCCGCTCCTCGCGCCACTCATCCAGCGTTTCATGGGAAAACGCGTTCATCTCATCGATTCCGCGAATTCTGTCGTGCGCCGAGTTCTTGCGAATGAAGATGTTGAGGAGATGGACGAATCGCCGAACCAAAAATATTATTTGACTGACGTTTCACCGCACTCCGTCGAGATCGCGCGGCAATGGTTAGGGAAAAGCATTCAATGGGAGAAGGCAACTTTGTAGGACTCTCTACTTGCGTCTCTCCACGATTTCCGATACTCTTTTCACATGTTCGTCATCATTTTTCTCCTCGCACTTTCTGTTCTCGTGATCATTCATGAGTTAGGTCACTATGTTGCGGCACGCCTTTTTGGGGTGAAAGCAGATGAGTTCGGTTTTGGTTTTCCGCCGCGGATCGTCGGTGTCGTCAAAGATCGCGGACGATGGAAAATTGTCAGTCCGCGCGATCATACGCCGTACGCACATACGATCTGGTCGTTGAACTGGCTTCCGCTTGGCGGATTCGTTCGGATCAAAGGCGAGCAGGATGATGGAATGAACGATCCGGATTCAATTCACGCGAAGCCGATTTGGCAAAGAATTGTGATTATCGCGGCCGGAGTGATCATGAACTGGTTTTTGGCCGTAACGCTCTTTTCGATTATTTTTTCATTAGGAACCGTTGCCGCGCTCACAGACATTCCCGCGCATGCGCGCATCGCACATCGCAGCATCGTCATCACTCACGTCCTCGAGAACTCACCAGCCGCAAAATCAGGCATCGAGACCGGAGACGAGCTGCTTCGTATCGGAGGAACCGTCCCTGTATCCGCCGAGAACGCGCGCACAGCGATCAGTGCAAGCGGCGTACGCTCGACGGTGCTCACCGTGAAGCGCGACTCGAAGGAGTTGACGCTCACGATGACGCCTGTGTATCTCGCGGAGATCAAAAAACAAGGCATTGGAGTCGCACTCGAAGATATTGGAACCGTTTCATTCCCGTTGCCACAGGCAATTCTCCAGAGTGTCATTCTTACCGCAGATCTCACACGAGGGATCGTCGTTGCGCTCGGGGATGTTGTGCGTCAATTATTCGTCGGAAAAGTGGCGCAAGACCTCTCGGGGCCGGTTGGAATCGCCGTGATCGCGAATCGAATCGCGAAACAGGGGATCACGCCGTTTCTCCAATTCGCGGCGCTGCTCTCCGTGAACCTTGCGGTCATCAACTTTCTTCCCATTCCAGCGCTTGATGGCGGTCGCGTTCTTTTTCTTGCGATCGAAAAGATCCGCCGTCGACCGATTTCTCGCCATATCGAAATTGGCATCCACAACATCGCATTTATCCTTCTTCTTCTCATCATTCTGCTTGTAACAGCCAGAGATCTCACGCGATACGGAGGGGTGATTGTTGGAGGCATGAGAGGAGCGATTGGGTTGTAAATGGTGCATGTGGATAAGTGATTGTGCTATACTGTATGCGAACGTATGAACATCACCATCTACTCCACGCCAACGTGTCCGTATTGCAAGCTCGTGAAAGATTATTTGAAAGAGAAAAATATCGCGTATAACGACATCGACGTTTCCGCAGATCCGTCCGCGGCGAATGAAATGGTGAAGAAGTCCGGGCAGATGGGCGTGCCAGTCGTTGACGTGAACGGACAAATCATTGTGGGCTGGAACAAAGTTGCGCTCGAAGAGGCGCTGTCAGGAGCGAAGCAAAAGGCATAAACTCCTCCCCCAACCCCCTCCTCTTCATTTAAGAGGAGGGGGTTTTGATGATTGAAGGAGCTACATTTTTCCGAGCGTGGATTTGCCAGGTTCCCACTCAACTGGACATTTTTCTCCCGTCTGCAACGCTTGCAGGACACGCAGGGTTTCTTTCACCGAGCGGCCGACGGAGCCGGCACTGATGACGATGTATCGCGTGATCCCTTCCGGGTCGATGAGAAAGAGTCCGCGTTCCGCGGAGCCGTCGCGTTCGTTTAATACGCCGTAGACGCGGCTCACGTGCATCGTCGTGTCCGCGAGTACTGGATACTTCACACCCGTGAGATCGCGCTCAAACCAATTTTTATGGCTCCATTCCGAATCCGTCGAGCAACCGAGCACCTCGGCGTTTAATTGTTTGAATTCCGCCTCATGATCGGAAAATCCTCGCAATTCCGTTGGACAAATAAATGTAAAGTCCCGCGGGTAGAAAAAGAACACGAGCCACTTCCCGCGATAGTCAGATAAGTTGATCGCATGGAATTCTCCATTGTGATACGCCGTGACGTTTGAAAACGCTGGCGCGTGAGAACCGAGTTTGAGAGTGGACGAAGCGTCGTCTTGACAACAGCCATGCATAGGGTTTATTCGGTCATTACTATGATTTTATCGTTTGTGAATAGAGTTCATTGGCTTTTTTCCAATCAAGATTCTTCCACCAGTCCGCAATATACGCTGTACGATCCGATCCGTAGTCAATAAAATACGCGTGTTCGTAGACGTCGAGAACGAGAATCGGCAGGCAGCCCCAGACGCCCCCTTGGTTATGCGCGTCGCCGATGTACACGCGGAGCGTCGCGTCATGCGTATCCCAACAGAGAACGACACAGCCGCGCGCGGCCATTCCGCAGGCCGAAAAATAGTTCGTGAAGTTCTCGATCGAGCCATATTTTTTCGTAAGCTCGTCAACGAGTACACCGGACGCATGTCCATCACCGCCGAGCGTGTCGAAGTACCATTCATGGAGATAGACGCCGTTCGTCGCGAACGTCTCTCCGTCTTTCAACGCGCGGAGTTCCGAGTAGCTTTGATTCGCGCTCGAGATGTCACCCCCGTGCGATAATTTTCCGAGCTTCTCGCTGATTTCATTCTTCTTCGCGACATAGCCGGCGTAGAGCTTGTCGTGATGGATCGCGAGCGTCTTATCGGAAATGCCAGTGAGCTGGTCTGTAAATGGAAGCGGTTTCGGTTGTGTCGTCATAGTTCACGTTTTGATCGCTTGTAAAATTTCCATATTTTTTGGTCGTCCGTGTTTCTCATAGATGATTTTTCCATCCGTGTTGACCACGATGACCGTCCGTGTGATCACACGCACGTTGCGGAATTTTTTTGTGGCGCCGTAGCGTGTGCTCACTGTACGTCCAGCGTCCGTGAGAAGATGAAAAGGAAGCGAACATTTTTTGATGAATGCCGCGTGGCTATCCGATTCGGCGTGATTGATGCCGAATACCACCGTATCACGCGCGTTGAATTTCGCCCAATCATCTCGGATCTCGGAAAGCTGCATGGAACAGCCGGGCGTCAGGTCTCCGGGATAGAAGACGAGCAGGACGTTCTTCTTTCCCTTAAAATCCGCGAGCGACACAGCCCGACCCTGTTCGTCCGGAAGCGTAAAAAGAGGAGCCAGTTTCATTTCCATGGTGCGGAGAGTGTAATCCCCTCGCCACTTGTGGGCAAGGAACACAGCATGTAGCATTATGGGAGCATATGAAACATTCTTCTTTTCTCGTGTCTCTGCCGACACGTCGATCCCGACACGACACGATCGGGATCCCGATCGGAGTATCGGGATCGGCATCCCGACTGTACGTCGGGATCGCTGCTCTTCTCATCCTTATGGGAGCTGGGTGCGATGTCTCACGGATTTCGAGTATTCTCACGAATTCGCAGCCGTCTGGTCAGCCGTCCGCGTCGTTACAGAACGTCACGTCCGCCGAGCGAGCGAAGAAAATTCTCTTTGTACGCGGGAGTGTTATTGTGATGAAACAGGGGTTCAAAGGAATCGCTGGGCCGCTTGTCGAGAAACTCGGATTCGGAGGCGGCGAAGGCACGCGCGATATCAGCATCCGGAAATTCGCAGAAGCCGTGAACGCGGATATCGAGTGGAAGCTCACGGCGAAGGTCCCGGCGAATCCGAAGGATCTGAAAGATAGCGGCACTCGCCAAACCTCGGGCGCTATCCTCGGAGCGAATCTTCTTTCATCTCATACGCTGTACCTTCCGGGCTATTGGGTTGAGGGAGAGCGAGCCGCGAAAGATGCGAGCGTGATTTGGTTGTCGCAAGACGTATTTGAAGATCTCGCCGCGTCGAAGAGCGGGACGTTGGATTTTGGCATCTTGGATATCCGGCAGACGGGCGCATTGAATGTCGCGAAGGAACTCGCGCATACGCTTGATCGGCTCAAAGCGTCGGTGAATCGCGAGAAGAAGGACGTGAATTACATCGAAACCGACTCGCAACCTTCGGATTGGACATTGAAGGTCAATGGAAAGGACGTGACGGTTCAAGTGCTCAATGCCCGGAATTGGTTCGGAGAAATCGTCGTGTTGAACAGCAAGAAAAATCCGCTTGTGCTGAAAGTGACGTTGAATCCGCTTGCGCTCGCGGCAATCGATACGGCTGTGGGAAGCGCGTTTCTTACAAACGGGTTGGGATATGAGATTGTGGAATTGAAAGACGTCAAAGAATAAAGGACCCTCTGAAAAACGCGGCTCGACTGTTTTTCAGAGGTTCCTAAAAAAAGACGCCACGCCTCTGTGCAGGTGTGGCGCCGAGAAAGGGCAGATTCCCTAGTCGGGATTGTCGACGATGCGCTGTTCACGCACGCCGTGCGTTTTGACTCGCTGTGGAGCTGAGAACGGCGGCTGGCGTGTGCGCTGCGGCACGCTGTCTGGGCCGTGGTCTCTTTCGACGATGAGGTCGATGACAGCTTGACGGGCAGAGCGCGAACGACCGAAAAGGGGATCTGTGTTTGAACCTTTGGGCATGAGTCCTCCAATGAGATGCGCGGTTCACTGCGACGAAAGAAGAAAGGGCGAGAGCGAAGAGTGTATCAGAGCTTCTCTATCGCGTCAACTCCTCTGCCGTGACCATTGTGGATAACAGCGTC
>CAYHYU010000001.1:22505-28657 GCA_964360885.1 uncultured Gammaproteobacteria bacterium
AGAGCTTCTCTATCGCGTCAACTCCTCTGCCGTGACCATTGTGGATAACAGCGTCAGGTTTCTTGCCGTGAGGACGCTTGTGAGAGATGCCCACAAACGCCGTTGGAGGTCATCCATCGCGAGCGTCGCGTTCTCCACATTCTCGCCAACCGATTTCGATTCGATCGCGTCCGCCATGAGGTCAAATCCGCCCATCTCTTCTTTGAAGCATTCGCGATGTTCCTTCGATGTATCCGGATCCGCATGCCGGATGCGTGATTCCCACATCTCTCGTTCGCCTGCGCGCACGTCTGCAAGCACGCGCAGAACTTCTTCCGAGCGTAATCGCGGAGCGGTCATCCATGATCCTGCGCGAATCAGTTTCCGAAGACGCGCGATGCGTTCGTGGTCAGACCGCACGCCTTTTTCAAGTTCATGCGTGAGGTCATCGAGAAGGATCGGTTCGTACGTCCACGGATCGCAGAAAAAAACGTGTTCGCATGCGTCGAGATGCCCATGCCCTTCCAGATAGTCGTGGAGATCCGGTACGGTCGCGATGTGTTCTAGCGTCCGATTCGCGCGTTCGCGCCGCCGTGTGCGAGGCAGGCGATCGACGGCGATGTGCGTTGGCGCCACGGCTTCGGGGCGTATTGAAAACGGATTGATTCGTTCATGCATATCATGAAAATCGTTCTTGCCACTTCGGATCGACCTTCACCGTCAGGTCGAGAAAAATCTTTTTTCCCGTCACGAGTTCGAGTTCTTTTCTCGCCGCCGTTCCGATGCGCTTCAGCATCGATGCCTTGCTCCCAATGATCATTTTTTTGTATCGCTCCTCCGTCGTCCAGATGTGTATCTGAAGATACCGTGATCCGTTCGGACGTTCTTCTGTACGCTCAAGAGAGATTTTGATGGAATAGGGGAGTTCTTCGTCGAGATGAAGGAATACCTTTTCGCGGATGAGTTCTTCCAGCCATTGGTTGTGGCCGATATCCGTCAATTGCAGATCCGGATAATGCATCTCGCCTTCGGAAACGAGATCAAAGAGCGCGTCCACGAGCAAGTTGAGATTTTTTCCGTTCAGCGCGGAGAGCTCCATGATCGCGCGTTGACCCACGTCGGTCCGTCGGTATGCTTCGAGAGACGACATCTTCGCGTGAGGCACATCCATTTTATTGATGAGGAGAACGATCGGAATCGTCGACGCGCGGAGAAGCCGCTGGATGAATTCCTCTTCCGCACCAATCTCGCGCGTCGGGTCCACGACGTACACGATCGCATCCACGCCCTCGAGCGTCTCTTTCACGAATTCGTTCAAGCGTCGCGACACATGATCCGTTTTGCCGAGAAACACGCCGGGCGTGTCCACGAACACGAGTTGGCCCCGCGCATCATGAACAATCCCGCGCACGGGGCGCCGCGTCGTTTGCGGCTTTGGCGTGACAATCGCGACTTTCGATCCCACGAGCGAATTCAACAACGTGGATTTGCCCACGTTCGACCGTCCCGCGAGCATGACAAATCCGGATTTCATGCGCGAAGTATAACACGGAGATACAAAATAGCCGCCCCGATGGACATCGAGGCGGCTGGAGGAGTCCGATTGGTTGCCTTATGGAATACAGACGGGGCTTGGCAGACCTATTTCCAGAGCATACCAGAGGCCAGTGCTGCGCATAAGCTTCACATATGGCTTGATGGAATACGGCGGTGGCAGTCCCAACGTCTTTGGATTCACCTCGCAATTGATGCTGATGTCTCCTGTTGGGAGGTACGATACGCTTGTGCCAGGGCACATCCAGTTGAGAATCCCGTTGAGTTGCAAGATGATCTCAATCGCGACAGGCGGGAGAAGCTTGCCCGCGCAGTTGAAATGTCGCTGCCCTTTGTAGACGAATTTTCCACTCGTGCATCCGAGAGCGAAGGTGAGAGAGGCGAAGTCGGTGACTTCATGAAACCCTCCAATGCATTCCGGATGCTCGGGGCAGTGCACGGGGACGGTTTTGATTGCGCTCTCCAGTTTGACGATATCGAAACTGGATGGTGGAGCTTCTGTATACGTATGAGAGAGAAGCTCACAGACGGGTTTACAGATTGGATACATTTCGTATCCAACTTTGCATTTCTCACACGACGCTCCGTCAAATCTTTTCTCGCAGACACAGATCCCCGTCTTCTCGTCGCATGTTCCGTGTTCACTGCAGGCGCCGGGGCAGGGGATGAGCGGCGGGGTCGTATCCGCGTCTCCGTCCACGGCATCCACACCGCTCTCATCACCAACGTCACTTCCGTCACTCACATCTGCGGGCAACGGAGCGCTCTCTGCGACATCTTCTCTCGCATCTGGCAAGGATGTGGGGAGATCTGAACGGGTGTCCACATGCGAGGAAGACGTATCTCCAGCGGTCTCTTCGAGCGGAGGTGCAACTGCGTCACGCTTCGCTGTCGAATCCTCCGCGCTCGCATCTTGAGGATCCGAGCTGACCGCCGAACGAACCTCCTCGATGCCGCTTCCACAGCCGACGAGAGAGAAAATGAGCACGCACGCGAACCACCTACATGCTGCCAGATTGGCCATGTTTTCCTCCAAAATATGTGAAAGATTAACACAACAATCGCGTTTCTCACGCGCAGAATCCAACGTAGCATAGATCAGTATTGAATACAAGGATTGGACATTCGTGGTACTCTTTCGTTCTTCCCGACGGGATACCCTGCATCCGTCCTATCTTTTCGCATGGAACTCCACTTCATTGCTCACAACATCCGTTCTGCCGAAAATGTTGGCGCGCTTTTTCGGACGTGTGACTCGCTTGGCATCACACGGTTGTGGATCACAGGTTACTCGCCAACGCCCGCGCATTCCAAAGTCGCAAAGACAGCGCTTGGCGCGGAGACGGCAGTTGAATGGGAGCAGAGGATTGACGTCACGTCGGTTGTCGAGGAATTACGTCGCGAAGGGACGCGCATCGTCGCTCTCGAAATTGCCGAAGGCGCAACGAATCTTGCGAAGTATCTGCCGCATCAGAAAACGGCTCTGCTTCTTGGGAATGAAGTCACTGGCATCCCGCCGTCGATTCTCGCGCTGTGTGATGATGTGGTCGCGATCTCGCAACGAGGAAAGAAAGAGTCGCTGAATGTGGCGGTTGCCGCCGGCATCGCAGGATTTTGGATGCTCCATCACAGCACGTAGAAAGCAGCTGGCAGTGCGATGTCTTTTAGATTACCCTAGTCCCTAGTCACTTACTACTCGCTGCCACATCTATGCCCCGCGTATCCATCGTCATTCCCGTCAAAAACGAGGAGAAGATACTGCCGAAGCTGCTCGACAGCATCACATCGCAAACGTTCAAAGATTACGAGATCATCGTCGCGGATGCGCATTCGACGGACAAGACGGCGGATGTGGCGAGGTCGTACGGCGCAACCGTCGTCGAGGGAGGAATGCCGGGGCCTGGACGAAATCGCGGCGCGCTTCACGCACACGGGGAAATCATCGCGTTTCTCGATGCGGACGTGCAACTCCCAAGCCAGAAATTTCTACAGGATTGCCTCGCGGAAATGGACAAAAAAAAATTCGACGTCGCAACGTGCAAGGTCACGCCGCTTTCACGAAAACCCATCGATCGCGCATTGCACGAGGCGTACAACGCGTACGTGATTGCGACAGAAAAAATTCGTCCACACGCCCCTGGATTTTGTATTCTCGTGCGGCGGCACGCGCACCTTGGCATCAAGGGGTTTGACGAAGAAGTTGTGTTTGCGGAAGATCACGATTACGTCCAGCGCGCGCAAAAACAAGGCCATCGGTTCGGCATCCTGCGTTCGCATCCCATCGCCGCTTCCGTTCGCCGCCTCGAAAAAGAAGGGCGTCTCACGATTGCGCTTAAATACATTTTTGGTGAATTACGCATGATGGCGAAAGGATCGTTCAAAGAACTTCCGTTTGACTATGAGATGAGTGGCGATGAACGATCACATGTTGACAAAACTCTCTAAATTCTGGCACGGTGAAACGAACGGCATTGCTGCCGCGGCGTTTGTCATTGGCGCGGCGTCTCTCGCCTCGCGTCTCGTCGGCGTGTTGCGTGATCGCGCGCTCGCCTCGACCTTTGGCGCCGGCCACACGCTCGATGCCTATTACGCGGCGTTTCGCGTTCCGGATTTTCTCTACAATCTCATCATTCTCGGTGCGCTTTCCGCTGGGTTCATCCCCATTTTTTCCGAATATCTTTCTCGGCGCGCGGCGCGAGAAGCGTGGATACTCGCGGAGCAGACGCTCGCGGTCATCGGCGCGATATTGGTCGCCTCCTGCGCGCTTCTCGCATTGCTTGCGCCACTCATCGTTCCGCTCACCGTCCCGGGATTTTCTGGCGATCAACTCGATCTCACGGTTCGATTGTCGCGCATCATGCTTCTCTCGCCATTGTTTCTCGGTCTCTCGGCTGTCATGGGTGGAATTCTTCAAGCGACGCGCCGTTTCGTCGCATTTGCGCTCGCGCCCGTTGTGTACAATCTCGCAATCATCTTCGGCGTGTACGTGTTCGCGCCACAGATGGGCATCACAGGGGTCGCATGGGGCGTCGTGTTCGGTGCGGCTCTTCATTGTGCGGTGCAGACGCGGGTGGCGTTTCGTCTCGGACTCACGCGGATTCCGTGGCCGTCGTTCACGCATGAAGGCGTGCGGCGCATTCTGAAACTCATGTTGCCGCGCGCGGCCGGGCTTGCGGTGTCGCAGGTGAATCTCGTTATCCTCCTCGCGTTTGCCTCCGCGCTTCCGGCAGGGTCCGTTGCCGTGTTGACTCTCGCGACGAATCTTCAGTCATTTCCGGTCGGGCTCATCGGCGTGTCGTTCGCGATCGCCGCGTTTCCGCTTTTTACCGCGGCCGCAAGCCGGAACGATCGGAGCGAGTTTCATCGCACCTTTGATTCCGCGGCGCGCAAAATCATGTTCTTCATCCTGCCTGCGACCGCGTTGTTCATTCTCCTTCGCGCACAAATTGTGCGGCTTGCGCTCGGCGCCGGCGTTTTCGATTGGAACGACACGATTCGAACCGCGACGGTTCTCGGCATCTTCATCGTTTCTCTTCTCGGCCAGTCGATCGTGCCGCTTCTCGCTCGCGCGTTTTATGCCTATCAAAATACGATGACGCCGCTCTGGATCGGAATCGTATCGGACGTGGTGAACGTCGGGCTTGCATTTGCGCTTCGTGGGTCGTATGGCATCGTCGGGCTCGCCATTGCATTTTCTGTGGCAACGTATGTGAATGCGATCCTTCTCTTTTTTGCGTTCGAACGACGCTATGGCAGATTTGAGAAAAGACCGTTCCTCGTATCCTTCGTGAAATCCGCCGCTGCCGCTACGGCCATCGTTCTCGTGGGTTATCCCGTTCGGCAGTGGATTGGTACGCTCTTTCCACTTCGGACGTTTTGGCAGGTTGCTGTACAAGCAGGGGCCGCGGGCACTGTCGGTCTCGCGGCGTTTGTTTTCGTCGCATGGCTCGTCAAATCCCCGGAACTTCGCGAGTTGCATATCTCGATCAACCGACGGTTGTTCCGACACGGACTCGCCGTGTCAGGTGCGGAAGAGGCGCAGGGGGTGTAGAATGGTAAGCAATTCATATATATGAAAATATCATTTCTTTTTCTCACATCCGTCGCGGCGCTCGTCATCGTTGGCGCGGGATGCGTTCGTAGGGCTCCAACCGTTCTGAACGCGCCGCCACCAACCGCGCAGACGACAACAACCGCCGCCGCGTTTCTCAAATTGAATGGCGGCCGCGCGATCGTCACGCGGGGCGAACACGTCGCCGCGGCGCAAGATGACGCGGAGCTTTCCGACGGTGATCGCGTGAAGGTGACGAAGGGAACCGTATCTCTCATCTATCCCGATGCCGGGGAAACGCAACTTGAAAAAGGAACAGACGTCACGGTCGTATCAGATGATGGGGCGAAGGGGCTTTTTGCCGAATTGCTACTTGCTTCTGGAAAAGCATGGACACGTTTTGAGCGTCTGCTCGGTCCACAGGAACAGTTCTCCGTCTCCGCGAACGGCGTTGTCGCGACCGTACGCGGAACCGCATTTGGCGTTGCGGTGATTGGAGAAGATGTGGATGTTCAAGTCGCAGAAAATCAAGTGGAAGTGAGTCAAGAAGTGATAAATGCGGCAAAGG
>CAYHYU010000002.1:0-27524 GCA_964360885.1 uncultured Gammaproteobacteria bacterium
AGCGCCGGCGCGCCGACGATATGCACACGCCACGGCTCTTCACCCATCTTGAGAATGCGTTCTGCAGAGTCCGGCGCCGCAGGAAAATGGAGATGCGATAATTTCGTGATCGCGTGGCGCGCAATTTCATCCACCGTGGACGTCACATCGCCGCCGTGAACGTGCGCCGTCGGAATGCCGAGATACAAGCACGCGTGCGCGGCGCAGAGCATTTCCGGACGGTCACCGAGCGTGAGAAGGATGTCCGGCCGATCTTCGGCGAGGCGCGGCACAAGCGCGGAGAGAAGCACACTCGAAAACATTGCCATTGCTTCTCGCGTGTCTCCGGCGAACGTCGCGGGAAGGCGGATCGCGTCCGGGAATTCCGCCTCGACCTCCGTGATCGTGTTGCCGAACTCGGGCATCAGGTGCATCCCTGTCGCATACACGACGAGCCGAAGCTTCGCGCTTTTCGCGATCGCGCGGAGGACCGGCGTCATCAAACCAAAATCCGCCCGCGTGCCGGTCACATAGGCAATTTTTTTATTCGTCGGCGAGATCATGTTCATGAAGTAATGCGTCAGCGATAAGGTCTGCAGCTGCTCTTTTTCCGAGAATACGCTCATAGTTGGACGGCTGCATGCCTGTTCCTGGACGTTTTATACCGATATTTTCCCTCGTGAGAAGCTCTCCTTTCCGAATGGCTTTGATAGTCACAATACTTTTTCTCACGGCTGCACGCATTCCAAGTTCGCTCTCTGTTGGTTGCTTCTCGCGTTCTCCGAGCATGATGGAAATCTGACGTATCTCTTCCACGATTGAACGAAACGCGCGCGGCTCGCATGAAGCTTTGTGATCCGGTCCGGGAAGAGTTTGATCAAGCGTAAAATGCTTCTCGATCACACAGGCACCAAGCGAAACAGCTATCCGTGGATACAACGGATGGGGCGAGTTGTCAGAATAGCCCACGGGGTAGGAAAACGATTCGTCGAGAGCGCGCAGCATGCGGAGATTGGTTTCCTCCGGAGGGCAGGGGTAGTTCGTCGTGCAGTGAAGCAAAATGATCTGATCGTTGCCCGCGCGCTCAATGCACGCGACCGCCTCACGCACTTCTTCGAGCGTTGCCATTCCGGTTGAAATGATCAGAGGCGCGTGAAAATCTGCGATGTATCGTAAAAAGGGAAGATTTGTGAGATCGCCTGAACCAATTTTATAGGCAACCAAATCTATCGATCGAAGAAAATCGGCACTTTTTTCTCCTCCATGTGGGGTTGAGAGGAAGAGGATTTTTTTTTCTTGACAACGCTCTACAAGTTGCGGATACCATGCTTCCGGTAATTCAAGTGCTTCAAGGAGCGCGCGTTGGCTCGTTGTTCTCCCTAAATTCTTTTTTTGGTAGTCAGCCATCTCTGCATCACCAATCACAACATCTTCGGCGTGAAAGGTCTGAAATTTAACAGCATCTGCACCGGCTTCAGCGGCTGCATCAATGAGTTTTAATGCTAAATCCAATTGACCATTATGATTCACGCCTGCTTCAGCGATCATAAACACGGGTTGGCCCTCTCCCACCCATCGGTCACCGATACGGACATGCTTCTTCATTCTCTCCTTTTAGCAGAATCTTCTAACGCAGACAAGGTCTCGAGATTTCGCAAGACATCCTCAAACGTATACGGATAGGTAGAAATGCCGCGAATCGCGTCGAGAAACGCCTTGATCTCTTCGACGTACATCTCTTCGACGATGATGTAGCCCTCTTCCGTCTTTCCCTTTTCGATCGCGATGATCTCCGTTTCTTTCGACGCGAGCTTCACACGGACTTCCGACGCCATCCAATCCCATTCGATGACGCCTTCAGAGCCCATGAGCGTGAGGGTGCGGAGCGGTTTTCGCGAAATCACGTCAATGAGGACGTTGCCGCGGACGTCGTTGCCATGGACGAGTGAAGCGGAAAGAATGTCGTCTGCCTCCATGTCGAGATCCGAGATGTGCGCGAGAAATCCCGTGACGTCCGAAACAGGCGAGCTGACGAGCCAGTTGATCCAGCACAGCTCGAATGGAAAGAGCTCGCGGCACGCGCCCGTTTCTTTTTTCGAGAAGAACACGTTCCGATAATCCTCCCACGGATGCCAGTCCGGAAGATACTGACCGAGATGGTAGTCGTAGGCGAGAACCTTTCCGATCTTTCCTTCTTCGACCATCCGCTTGATCATCTTGATCGGCGCGAAATGGCGGAACGTGCACGACGGCGCGCGGATGATGCCGTCGCCGGACGCGGCGATCGCTTCTTTCAACATTTCATCCGACGTCGTTGTTTCAACAAAAAAATGTGTGCGATCGTCAAGCGCTTTTTTGATATACGGCGCGTGAAGGTTCGGCGGCGTCGAAATGATCATCGCGTCGTACTCGTTGGACGCGACTGCGATGATGTCCGCGACGGTTTTGATTCCGTGTTTTTCTTCCGCTTCCTTCCGACGATCCGCGGACACGTCAAATCCAACGACATCCTTCTCGTCGTTCGCGAAGAGATTGCGGATTCGCCGCTTTCCCATTGACCCGAGGCCGATGACGAGGAAGCGCATGTCAGTTGTATTTCCGGAACACGGGCGTGCACGGCTCGCCGATGAGCGGCGCATCGCGATACGCGCCGAGCGCCTCGTCGAACACGTCGAGCGTCTTCTGGATTTCCGCTTCCCCGTGCGCGAAGGAGATCGCGAAATAACCTTGAAACAAAATCCCGCGCGTGATGACTTCCTGCAGAAATTTCGTGCGGAGAACAGGCGACGCATTTCCGTCGGCATCCTTGAACGCCATCGAGAGGTTTGGCGCAAAGCCGACGACCGACACCTGTTTTTCCAATCTGTGTTTCGCGATGCGCTCGAGAAGACCTGTTTTGAGTTTTTCACCCATTTTCCAAAAATGCTCTTGCACTCGATTCTTTTCCATGAAATCAAGCGCGGCGAGCGCGGCCGCGAGAGAAACCGTTTCCGCGCCGTGCGTCGTCGAGATCAAAAAGACGCGCGGTGTGTCGTGATGCAATCCGCCGAGCTTCATGATGTCTTTCTTTCCGCCGAGAACGGACACGGAATATCCGTTTGCGATCCCCTTTCCGTACGTGACGAGATCCGGTTGAAGATTGTATTTCGGGGCCGCGCCGCGGAGATCCCAGCGGAAGCCCGTGATCATTTCGTCGAGAATGAACACCGCGCCGTATTTCCGGCAGAGCGCCTGCACGCCCTCGAGAAATCCCGCCTTCGGCTCTTCCGTCGTGATCACTTCCATGATGACGCACGCGACGTCCGCGGGATGTTCCGCGAAAATCTTCTCGAGCGATGCGAGATCGTTGTAACGAAACGTCTTCGTGAGTCCTTTGATCTCGTCGGGGATCCCCGCGTCGCACGCGGTCGTGCCGATGAACCAGTCGTCGTAGCTGAAGAACGGGTGGTCGGCGCAGGCAACGATCAGATCGCGTCCCGTATAGGCGCGCGCGAGCTTTGTGGCGGCCGTTGTGACCGTGGAACCATTCTTCGCGAATTTCACCATCTCAACGTTCGGAAGCGTCGAGATAAGTAGATCCGCCAGCTCGTATTCAATCGGATGCGGTCGCCCGAAATTGGTGCCTTGACCCATTTGCTTCTTTACAGCGCGATTTATTTCCGGGTGGCAGTGGCCGAGCGTCACCGAACGCAGCCCCATGCACCAATCGAGGTATTTCTTCCCGTCGCTTCCCCATACGTATGCTCCTTTGCCGCGGAGGATCGCTTTCGGTGCGACTTCGGGAAATTGGTCGTCGCCTTTTGAATACGTATGCGCGCCGCCCGGGATGAGTTCGTGGCGTCGGGCGATCAACTCATCGAATTTCGCGTGATCCATATCAAGAAAAGTTTTTAATCCGCTCCGCGATCTCGTCGCGGTGCGCGTGAATGAGTTCGCTCACGACAAAGTCCTGCGACTCGTCGATATCCGCCGCGCGCCAACGCTCGATCTCATAGCCGACAAGATTTCCGCCGACGAACGATTTCTCGCGGCGCATGACGTCGGTCTTGATAAGGTAGATCATGCATCCATCGAATTTGTAAAATTTGGGATTCTCCTGCCGGTTCGTCATGAGTTTGGTGTCGTTCGGTAATATCGTGAGACGGTCTTCCGCATCTTTCATGAGTAGCCACGACTCCGTCTGACAGATGGATACGAGCGACTCGGCGTCCCGCGCCTGAAACAACTCGACGGCGCGATCAATGTCTCCCGAACGCCGGAGCGGCGATGTCGTCTGCAGAAGAAGGAGATGCGTTGGTTCGTACCCTTCTGTCGCTTTCAACGTATCGAGATGATGAAGCACCGCGTCCATGACCGGGCTCTTGTCGCCGGCCATCTCCGCGGGACGGAGAAACGGCACCTCCGCGCCATGCGTGCGCGAGACGGAAGCGGTTTCTTCGTCTTCGGTCGAGACCATGATCCGGTCCACGTATTTCGATCCCTTCGCGCACTCGATGGAATACGCGATCAGCGGCTTGCCGTTAAATAGCCGGATGTTTTTCTTCGGCACGCCTTTCGAACCTCCGCGCGCCGGAATCAAGGCGAGAATTTTCATCTCCATATTGTCCGAGGGTACGGAATTGCGGCCGGGTCGTCAAGATATGCGATATCCATTCCTACACGTCAATGCGAATGATCTTCCAAGGCAGGGCGAGGGCGCCGCTCATTTGAAGACGCCGGCCATCTGCGAGTGAAACGGTGTACGTTCCCATTTGATTCGGAGAAGGCCGCGGCAGGTCGATGGGCATCTCGAAGTCACGGACTTCGAGATGAGATGCGCCGAGTTCCGCGAGGAACCGTTGGAACTTCGGTAAGCTGTAGATGTTGTAGTACGCGTTGAATCCGTCCTTCCCAGCTTCTTTTTCATATTCGCGAATCTTTATCTCGAAATCAATGTCACCGTCGTAAAACAAGGAGCTCAAAAAAATATGGCGCTTCGTCACGGCAACCAACGCGCGAACAGCATCCTCGTAATACGGGAGCCAGGACAGCGTTTTCCAAATGATCGAGAGGTCAAACTGTTTCGGATACCGCATCGGAAGGTCGAGGATATCCCCGACCTCGAACGCGACGTTTGCCTCATCCGCGTTGAGTTTCCGCGCCTCTTCAATGAGATAATCCGTCTGGTCAACGCCGAGAAACTGCGCGCGCGGGTTCATCTCCGCGAGAAGTCGGATAAGATGGCCCACGCCGCAACCGGCATCGAACACGTTCGGGCTGCCGGCAAGATGCGGTCGAACCATGTCTTCAAGAATCTTGTCCATTTCCTGCTTTGTGGTGAGATACTTCTTCATCGATGCGGTGTTGAACGTTTTATCGGCATCGCCTTTGAAATAGGTTGACGGGTTTGCGGAATCCATAGGTAACCGGAGTGTAGATGAAAAAATTGTTTTGAGCTATATTGCCCAAAACATGCTAACCGCATTCGACCGCCTTCTCCAGAAACGACCAGTTTTCCTCATCTGCGTCGCGTTTCTGTGCTTGGCGCTGTTTCTGTTTGCTCCGATCCTGTTCGAAGAACGACTCTTTTCCGGCCTCTATGTGAATCTGTATCACGTCTTTTTTTTCGCCGGCCAGAAGTATTTGATCTTTACGCTGCACCAATGGCCGAATTGGTGGCCGCATTTCGCTTCCGGATATCCCATCAGTCTCACGCTCGACGGGTTCCTGAATCCGATGTTCATCCTCGCCCTGAAATTCCTGCCTGTCCTGCCGGCCTACGCGTGGCTGACCTTCTTCCTCTTCGTCGCGAATGGCGCGAGTTGTTACGCCTGCGCTCGCGCATTCTCGTTGACGCGCGCGGCGAGCGTCATCGCCGCACTCGCCTACGGTTTCAGCGGCATCATCATCCGCTGGACGGACGTCATCGTATTCGCGTCGATCTTCCCGATCCTGCCGCTGTCTTTCCTCGCCGTCCTCAAGATCAAGCAGGGAAATCGCACATGGCGGTGGATCTGGACCGCGTTGCTGACCTACGCCTGGATCGGCGGCTTCGCGGAGCTTCTGGTGTATGACCTGATCGCGATCGGCGCATTCTGCGTCACGCTCCTTCTCGCCGACAAACCGCTCACCCTGAAAAAATTCATGCTCGACGGGTTTCGCCATTTTTTTCTCCCGGTCTTCGTCAGCGTCCTCCTCGTGTCCCCGTGGCTCGTCTCTGTGCTGTACTTCATCACGCATGACACGATCCGCGCGGGCGGTCTTGCGGTTGCGGACGCGTCCAGTATGCCTCTCACGATTTCGTACCTCATCCACGTATTCCTTCCGCGCCTAAGCGTTTTCTACGGTGACAACATCCCCTACCTCCGGCTCGGCGACGATATCGACCTGTTTCTTGGAACCGTCCCAGTGCTTCTCCTCATCTCGCTGTTCTTCTCGTGGAAAAAGACCTCACAACGGCATCGCGGCTTTTTCGTCGGGCTTCTCGCGTTCGCGCTCCTCATGAGCTTTCGTTCCCCGATGTACCTGCTCCTTCATCAGCTCCCAGTCCTCAACTGGTTCCGATGGCATTTCAAATGGTCGTTCTTAACCGTGTTCGCGGCGGCGATACTCGCGGGGTATGCGATGGATGCACTGCGCGCCGTTATTCACGAACGATGGGCGAAACGGACGATCATCATTGGCTGGACCGCTCTCTGTCTCGCCGTGCTCGGATCTTTTTCCATCATGCGCTTCGCGCCGACGCTGCAAAACAAAATTGTCAGCTTCGGCATGGCGCATTATGCGGCAAGCGCCTCACAAAACCTTTCCCGCTCCGCCGACTACTACGCCTGGCTTATCCGTCACATGGCGGATTCGCTCGTCCAAGGTCTGTCGCTTTCGAATCAATGGATCATACTCCTGTTTGCGCTGTGGGCGACGGCGCTCGCCTCGTTCACGATCATCGCGTGGCAACGGATCTCATGGACGCGATCCAGACAGCTTCTCGTTCTCGCAACGGCGCTCGGATGCGTGCTGCCTTGGACCGGTTTTCTCGTCGGGCTCCCCAACCGATACCTCACGGAAGAACCGGCCACGGCCGCGTTCCTCCATCGAGCAAACGCGTACTGGGATCTCCCGGTGAGCGGAGCGCAAGCCGCGACGCACGTCCCGTACCGTGTCTTCCCCTATTTTCCGGATCAATCCGTCGCCGACCTCCAAGACCGCTATCGCATCAATTTCGTGGATCACGACAACCGCTCGTGGCTGTCGCGCGAGATGCTGGATGACAATAACAATACGTGGTTCGGCATCGATGGCATGTTCAATCATGAACCGTTGACCGAGGCGCGCATGGCCGCCTTGTTCGAACAGGTCATGGGTCGGACAGCGACTGCGACGAAAGACTCGCTCGCCGCCAACATCCGATTCTTCTCCTCCACGCACACCGCGGAGCTACTCGGCATCGCGAACGTCAAATACGTCACCTCTCCTCATATTCTTGGTGGTCCGTGGAAACTCGCGCAGACGAGCCATATTCTCGAAAAACGAGTTCCCGTCTACCTCTATGAAAATCCGTTTTTCCGGCCACGCTGGTATTTTGCCGATCGCGTTTCAGCGTCCGACGGCCTTTCTGACATGACGTTCCTGGAAAGGAAGGGCGCGGACGAATTGCAATTGGTCGCCTACACGGCGGGGCGTCTTGAACTCTCCACGAAAACGGCAGAAGGGCGTTGGATCGTGTTCAGCGAAACGGGCGTTCCGTTTTGGCGGGCCAAAATAGACGGCAAGAAGACGCCGCTCATTCGCGCGAATCTCGCGTATCAAGCCGTATTTGTTCCGGCAGGAACGGGGCATCGCGTCGAATTTTATTACCTCGCGTTCTGGGAGCAGGCGCGGGCGTCGCTCACGGCATTCATCAAGGGCCGTTGACTACTTCGATGGCCGAAATTCGCGCAAGATTGAAAAAGCGGTATGCGATGGACCTTGTCCGACCAGCTTTCCAACGATGAACAATAGCACGTAATACAAAACTCCGAGTCCGACGAGGATGCCGACGTTCTGCCCATGGTTCCTCTGTCCGGCGAAGACGGCGCGCAGTGCCAGGTCGACAAAAATAACGCCCGTGCAGGAAACCGTCGCGCTCACGAACGCCGGCACAAACAGGTTCCGGTGCATTCGCATGACGCGTTTCGCACGCAGAAGGACGTAGCTGGACAACATGATCCACGTCGCAACCACGGCCCACGCGAGCCCGTTCATGCCGCCGAACCGGTATCCGGCATACATGAACGGCAACGTGACGATCACGCGAATGATATTCGTCTTAAAATTGATGTCCGGCCGGCCGAGCGCCGCAAGAATGGGGGCAACGATTCCGGCGAACGCGAGGAGCAAGTTTCCGAACGCAAAAATTTTCAACGGTTCGACGATCGGCATCCATTTCGGTCCAAGAAACAACGCGACGATCGCTCCCCCTTCGACAAGAAGAAGGAGCGTGAACGGCAAACTGCTCAAGATGAGCACGTCCATGCTTTTCACGAAACCTTCTTGGACCTTATTCAGACGGTCCTGAACTTTCGCGAACGCCGCGAATCCAATCTTGCTGATCATGGAGGCGACGGTGTTCGTGGCGGTTGACGCGAGATCTTTCGCTTTGGCGTAGATGCCGAGCTGGCTCGCCGCCATGAGGCGCCCGACGAAAATCTTGTCGATTTGAGCGATGATCACGTCAAGCACTTCCTGGCCGTAAATCCATTTCGTGAACCCAAGGAGCTCCACGAGGGTACGGAACTGAAACGAGAACGATGGCCGTACGGGATAGATGGCGTAACTCACGAACACGCCCACGACATTCTGCGCGACCGCGCCGATCAAAAGCGCCCAAGCGGACCGACTGACGAAAAACGCGTATCCGACCGTGACGACGGAGGCGGTCGCTTGAATCACGATGTCCCGGTAAAAAATCTTGCGATATTCGAGTTCTTTATAGAGATAAATCGTGCGAATGTTGGAACACGCCGGAAGGATGAGGAGCAGACCGCTTGTTTTGATGAGCAACACGAGAGAAGGATCCGTCACGTGAAAAAACGCGGCGAGCGGTGACCCGAACGCATAGACGAGCAGCGCGAGCGCGCTTGAACGCAGGAGATCGAACGTGAACAGCGGGCTTAAAAATTTCTCGATTGAACCTTGACGCTGCATGAGTGCATCGCCGAACGAAATGGTCGTGAGCTGGTTCAGGGGAATCACAACCGCCATCACGATCGTTATGATGCCGTAATCGTTCGGCGCGAGGAGACGGGCCAATATAAAAAACGTGACAAGGTTCAGGGTCTTCTGGCCGATGACGCTCGCCATGTACCACGATCCGCTTTTGATTGACTTGCGATAGATTCCGCCGGGCGCAAACTCCGGAGACGCATGTGACGGCGCGTCGTTCGTGGACGTATCGATCATGAACGAAAGATACGGTCAGGCGTGACGCATTGTCAAATACGCCAGATGCCGTTAGGATAACCGGATATGGGACAAACCACCGTCGTGCTCCCTCGCGTAAAAAAAGTGTATCGTGCGCTCGTACGCAACCCCTCGGTGGATCGCGCGGTTCACGGCGCGTTGAACGTCCTTGTCGGGTCGCTCGCCCGCGCGCGGGGATTCGCTTTTCCGAAAAAATTCAACTGGGATTGGAAATGGGAAATGCTCATGGGGTTGTACGAAAAAGAGACGGTCGCCCTCTGTCGCCGCATGATCAAACCGGGCATGCGCGTCTTGGACATCGGCGCACATGCAGGATACTTCACAATACTGTATTCGAAGCTCGTCGGACCGGACGGCTCGGTCCTGGCGTTTGAACCGGATCCGGAAAACTACGCGCTTCTGGAACGGAACACTCGACATCTCAAGAATGTCCGACTGTTTCCCGTGGCCGTTTCCAATCACGTCGGCATGGTGGATTTTTTTGAAACCGAAAACAACACCGGCTGCCACAGTCTCATCCCGGCGGGATTTCGCCCGAAAAAAATTTCGGTTTCCGCGACCACGCTCGATGCGCTGCTGGATGCCGGCGAATTGCCGAAAGTCGATTTCATCAAAATAGACATTGAAGGCGCGGAACCGATCGCGTTCCAAGGCATGCACCGCGTGATTGCCGCCAACCCACACATCGCTCTCGTCGTCGAGTTCTGCCCGGACAACCTCCGCGATAGCCACACCGATCCAAGCGCATTCATCGAAACGCTGCGTGGCTTCGGTCTTCACGTGTATGCGATCAAAGACGAGGGGCTGAAAGAAATCATCCCGGAACACAGCCGAAACGGACAGTTCTTCTTAAAGAATCATTGCGTGAACCTTTTTCTGTCGCGCGAACCGGCCTAAAACCGATGGGAAATGCTGCGGCTCCGACGCTTGCCAAAACGTCGGTTTCGATATACATTCGTCTTCACATCCGCCTATTTTAAGGTCTATGAAAGGTTGTTTTGTCCTCCAGCGCCGTTTCGCCTACATCGGCCACTACCTCGCGCAACTGCTCAAGGAGCAATACGGCGTCGAGGAGTTTTGCGGCATCACCTACACGCGACCGAGCTACGAATTCCTCCTGAAGCAGCAGGATGTCCTGTATTCCACGCTGCTGCTCGATGAAGAGATCCACGCCCGATATAAAAATGAAACGCTGGATCCGGCATTCCTCGACCGGTTGGAAAAAGAGTACGGAATCCCCTATCTGTGGCCGTTCCTCGCCGTGGACCGCGTCGTGATGTCAAACCAGCTCGTGCGCGAATATCCGCATGATCAGCCGCGCTATTCGCACGAAGACATGCTCCGGTTGATTCAAGTCTCCGCCAAAGCCGTGATCAATCTTCTCGATATGGAGAAACCTGATTTCTTATTCGTCGGACCCATCGGCAGCGTGTCGAACTATCTTCTGTATCGCATCGCCAAAAAACGCGGCATCCGATGTTTCTTGCTGCTCATGACGAGCACGCGTAACCGATATATTTTGAGCGAAGACTACGACACGTTCAGCTGGGTCAACGAACGGTTCCGCACGGAACGTGCCGCGCTCGCCTCTTCTCCCATGCGCCAAGCGGCGGCGGATTTTTTGAAGCAATTCAGAGAGAAACCGCTTCCGTATTTCGACAAATCCGCGCCGTCGCAGCAACCCGTTTCACGTCGGAAACAACTGAAATTTTTGAATCCGATCAATGCCGCAAAATCGCTCACAATTTTTTTTGGCAACTTCTACCGATTTTACACGAGCCCGGGTCATCAGGACTATTCCGCCATTCATCCCTGGAATTACGTGAAGGACCTCGCCAAACGCAAGATACGCAATCTCATCGGCTCGAACGATCTGTACGATCCGTTCACTCCCGATGAAGACTTCGTCTTTTTCCCGTTGCATTACGAACCGGAAATTTCCCTCCTGCTTCAAGCGCCGACGCACACGGACCAGGTCGCGTTGATCCGCCAGATCTCGCGCTCCCTTCCGGTGCGGTTCAAACTCTACGTGAAGGACCATCCGGAAATGGCGCAGTACCGGCCGCGCTCGTACTACAAGGAGCTCAAAAAAAATCCGAACGTGAAACTGATCGACCCCTGCATCAGCAGCTTCGCCATTACGCCCAAAGCGAAACTCGTCACGACCATCACGGGCACGACGGGGTGGGAAGCGATCATGTTGAAAAAACCGGTCGTGAGTTTCGGCCATCAATTCTACAACGAGCTGTCCATGGTAAAATATTGCGCCGAGATGGAATCGTTACCGCGATTGATCAAAGAACAGCTCGAACGATTCAGCCACGACGAAAGCGAGCTTCTCGATTATCTCACGGCGCTCTTTGAAGATTCCGCGGAACTGAATCTCCATCATCTGTGGATGGACGAGCCGGATTTCGCCAAGAAAAAAGACGGGATGAAGCCCGTCGCCGCACTGTTGGCAAAAAAACTTCATTTGACGTAGAATATTTCTCCCTATGAATATCGGGATTATTGGTCTTGGCGTTGTCGGTAACGCTGTCAAACATGGACTGGAAAAAATCGGACATACCGTGCTTGTATTTGATATCAAGCATCCAGAGACAAAATTGGAACACGTGCTCGACACGGAACTCACGTTCGTGAGCGTCCCGACGCCGTGCACGGAAGACGGCGCCTGCGATACGCGAATCGTCGAACAGATCGTGCATGAACTTCAGCGGGAGAACTATCGCGGACTCACGGTCATTAAATCCACCGTCACGCCTGGCACGACCGACCGTCTCATCAAAGAAACGGGGCTTCGTGTAGCATTCTGCCCGGAATTTTTACGTGAACGCGCGGCCTACACGGATTTTGTGGAGAATCATGACGTGTGCGTCGTCGGGACGTACGATCAAAAAGCATTCGACCTCGTCCGTGCGGCACACGGTCCGCTGCCGAAGAAGATCATCCATCTCACGCCCATCGAAGCGGAGCTCTGCAAATATTTTGCAAATATCTTTAATGCGCTTCGGATCACTTTTGCAAACGAGTTTTACGACGTCGCAATGACGCTCGGTGCGGATTACACACGCATCAAAAACGCGATGGTGAATCGTGCCAACATCACGGACGTCTATCTCGACTGCAATGAGAACTTCCGCGGATTCGGGGGTGTGTGCTTGCCAAAAGATACGCAAGCATTCGCCGTGTTCGTCAAAACAATGGGGTTGAACCTTACATTGTTCGAAACCCTCGTCGAAGAAAATAAAAAATTCAAACGCACCATCCACGAAGGTATGCGCGAATAACAACACACTATGAACACCGTTCTCGTCACAGGAAGCGAAGGGAATATCGGCACGTATCTGGTGCAGGCCATTCAGCGTCTTCAACCGGACATGCGCATCATTCGTGTGAAGTTGCGTGAACAGGAAGATGCATCATTGAAGAACGGAAACGTGTACGTCGGAGATCTGCGCGATCCGGCATTCGTGTCGAATCTATTCACCGAAAATCAGATCGACTACGTCATACATGGAGCCGCGCGTCTCTATGGCGTTGCTGGATTCAACGAAGATGTCTATGGCATATTGAGCAACGATGTGGAGTGCTTATTGAACGTCCTCGATCAGTGCAAAACAATCAAAAAATTCGTGTACATGTCCTCTTCCATGGTCTATGAGTCAAGCGAAAGAGTCCCATTCACGGAAGAACTGGCTGATGAAATCATGCCGCCGAAATCTTCGTACGGTCTCACGAAATTCTTTGGCGAAAAGGCCGTGAAGTTTTTCTCGCAGCAATACGGGTTGAACTATACGATCTGGCGACCGTTCAACGTGGTCTCGCCGCTCGAACCGCATGACCGTAAAGGCGGACACGTCTTCATCGATTTCTATAAACGTCTTTTCGTCGACCGTGTCCCGAACATTGAAATCTATGGTAACGGACAACAGGTCCGATGCTTCACGTGGGTCGAAGACGTCGTCGAGGCCATTGCCGGATCTCTGACGAATATCCTCACGGACAAACAGGTCTTTAATATCGGGAGCAGCGAACCAAAAACGATGATCGACCTCAAAAACGTACTGATTGAGATCGGGAAAGAACAAAACCTATTGCCACAGGACTACAATCCAGAAACGACAATCGGAAGCCAATCATTCATTGTCGACGTCCAACTGCGCATCCCAAGTACGGAGAAAATCACACGGATTCTCGGTTGGACCTGCGCAACGAACTTCAAATCCTGCTTCGAAAAATTCGTCGCCTACAAGAAGGAACATGCACACGCGTAACTGCCAGATGTGCGGAGCGGATGATCTTGCGCCGATCATTGATCTTGGACATCATCCGCTGGCGGATACGTTTTTGCCGTCGCACCATCTGAACCAATCCGAGACACGATATCCATTACGCGTCCTCCTTTGCAAACAGTGCGGCTACGCGACGCTTAGCCACGTCGTTTCGCAGGAAGAACGCTACCAGGGAGTTGATTACAGTTACACCGCGTCAAATTCGCCAGTGTCAATTTCGCACTTCACGGACATGGCAAAGGACATCGGTGGCGCTGTCGAAATCAACGCGGGAGATCTTGTGGTCGATATCGGCTCAAGCGACGGCACGCTTTTACGCTCCTTTCGTGAACAGTCAGGATGTCGTATCCAAGGCGTTGAACCAGCCAAAAACATTGCGGAATCTGCCGAACGGAATGGCATCCCGACGATCAATGATTTTTTTACTTCTTCGACCGTGTCGCGCATCGTCTCGAATGGCAAGGCACAAGTGATCACCGCGACCAACGTGTATAACCATATCACGGACATGAACGCATTCATGGAAAATATTCTGGCCGCACTCACGAACGATGGGATGTTCATCTTCGAGACGCCATCGCTTCTGGATCTCATCCGGCGTACGGCTTTCGACACTATTTATCTTGAACACGTGTCGTATTTCGGCGTGAAACCGCTCGCGCGTTTCTATAAAAAATTTGGCTTGTACATTCACAAAATCGAGCTGAACGACTACATGGGCGGATCCATGCGCGTGTACGTAAGTAAGATGCCAGCCGACTCCCATGTCGCCGATGCATTCATTCGCATGGAAGAAACCGCCGGAAGTTACGATCCGGCGACCTACGCGTCGTTCATGAATCGGGTCCACGCCTTCAAGTTCGATCTCTGTCGCGAGCTGTATGCGATCAAAGCACGTGGCGGCAAGATCATCGGCATTGGGGCAGCGACGAAAGGCAATACCCTTCTCAATTATTGTAAAATTGACGGCTCAATTCTCGAATTCATTACGGACAATTCTCCGCTTAAGATCGGTAAGTACACGCCAGGTTCGCATATCCCCATCAAAAGCGACGCGGATATTCATTCCGGCGTGACACACGCGCTCATCCTGCCATGGAACATCGGGGATTTTCTGAAAGAGAAACTGAAACATCTCAAGCTTGACTTCATCGTCCCATCCATGGGACGATAGGATGTCTATGCGCGTCGAACACCTCCCTATCAATTTTGAAGATGCCCGCGGCACGATCCGGGATATTTTCGCTCACGAACCCAAAGACACCTGTACGATCATCACATCAAAAAAAGGCGCTGTGCGCGGAAACCATTATCACAAACTCTCGACTCAATATACCTACGTCGTGAGCGGTCAACTGACCATGCTGTCGAAAACTGTCGGAGAGGCCACGATTGAAACGCACGTCCTCCGAGAAGGAGACCTGATGGTGCACACACCGAACGAGGCCCATACACTCATTGCGGACGAGGATACTGTATTCCTTGCGTTTGCCGACGGAGTACGAGGTGGAGAGGAGTACGAAAAAGACACATTTCGACTCGAAGTGCCGTTGCAGATTCAGTTGGAACGCGGCGACAAAATATCCTGAATCAGGCGGTCGAAGCTGTCGACCATCCGTCCATCGGTAAATTTTTGAACGATCCGATAACCACCGTCGACCAACTTTTTTCGAAGCTCGGGATCCGCTAGACGCTTAATGTTCTCTGCGAGAGTAGATGGATCTCCTTTTTTTGACACCATGCCCGTTTCACCATCAAACAAAAAGTCGCTGTAGACGGGTATGTCTGTACCCAGAACAGGTGTCCCTGCCGCGAAGGATTCAAAAAGCGTCAAACCAAAGGCCTCATAGCGGCTCGGGGCAAGCGTTGCCTCTGCTCGTTTGTAGAACCATGCTTTTTCTTCGTTCGAGATCCGAAATAAAACCCAGACCTGATCCGCGAGCCCCCGCTGCGTGACGAGATCCTCTGCTTCTTTAAACTCCTCGGGACTGGAGCTCGTGACGAAGACGAGATTTTTCCGAATTCCTTCTTGCTTGAGGAGAGCCAGAGATTCGATGATCGTGTCCCACCCTTTTCGTTTTTTGACCTGACCGATATAGAAAAGAAACGATTCCGGCAGTGATGTGTTACGTTGCGGATCCGGCACTCGTTCTTCAACTTCTTTCCGCAGCGGAATGCCCCAAGGGATCACGAGAGATTCTAGACCCGTGGCCTTCTTGAGCATGTCATGCTCGAAATTCATGATATTGACCCGCACGTCTGCTTGAGCCAATGGCGCATGATACGCATAGTTCTCCCAGCAGGAACCGTGCTTCTTCGGATTGAAAAGGCATGAGAGGAACTGCGGAAATCGTGTGATGATCCTGTTCTCGGAATACATCGTCCCAATGGGATTGTCTCGATCCGCCACGATATACGGATCGTGCAATACGCCGACAACCTGAAAAATAACCTTTGCGCCAACGAGACGCGCTGCGATAGATGCGACGAAATTTAACAAGCTCCGAATGTGACAGAGGATGACGACGTTCGGGCGAAAACAAAGCAATTGCCAGACAAGACGCGGAGAGAAACCTTTGACTTGCGAGCAACGGTAGACGCGCACTCCCTTGTATGTTCCGTCCCGATATTCCGGATTAGATCGAATGCGATACGTGTAGAAACGGAGGTCATACCCTTTTCGAATAAGTCCCTGTGCAAGAAGGAAGTCAGCGAAGTGGTCTAACCGCTCTTCCGCGCCGAACGGGGTGACGATGGCTATTTTGAGCAGTGGTGACATAACGGAATTTATAGCAGATAGAGCAGATGGCCGCCAATAGGAATGGGATCGCCTTTGATTGCCCATGCCTTCCGCTCATCCGAACTCAACAGAGCGTCAGAGACGAAATAATCGACGCGATACGCATGCAATTGATCGAGAGCGTTCTGTTGCAGGAAAACACGATACCGTGGCTCGAGCACATCAATCTGACGGAGGAGCCAATCGTCAACGCCTGTCATAAAGATGGTTTTCCAATCATCAAAAAATGAACTGCGCACGAGATTAGGATGCGAGAGGAGATAGGAACGAACATTCGCCGACGTTACACCTTGTAAACGCAGATGAAGGAAAAAATTGTGTGCGATTCGATCTTCCGGAACGCCAGAGAAAACCCACGAGGAGATGTACGTGTTGCAATGCGTGAAGGCAGGAATGAAGCGTGCGAGATGTTCGACAGGTTCCTTCACGAGCACGACACAATCCGGCGAGGCGTTTCGATTCAACCAATCAAAAAGCTCCGCATCCGCTTGCCGCTTCTTGAAATCCGGCAATACGGACTGATGCGTCACCGCCGCGGCTCCCGCCTGCAGAATGACGAAGAGGAGGAACGCGCCGCATGCGGCGCCGACGGCTCTGGACCAACGCGCGCCGACGGCGCGGATGAGAATCACGATCACGACGATCATCGCGAATGGTTTGGTGTATTGCACGAAGTGGTACGGCCAAATTTCACGTCCGGTGACGATCTGTTGGTTGAGCGCGAGAAGCCCGCCGAGAAGCAACGATGCGGACACGATCCACCACGGTTCGCGCGTGAGTTCACGCCACGAGGTACCACGACGGACGAGATACGCGCTCGCGAGCAAAAAGAGTATGAGCGCGGCGAGGAGCGTTTTATTTAACAGCGGCGCGTGCGTGAAAAACATCCCGTTCCGAAGCGCAAGCGCTCTCCCCACCTCCCCGCCGACGGAACGGAACGTGGAGATCCAGTACGGCGCACTCACGATGAAGCTCGTGCCGACGACGATCGCGACCTGTTTTACGCGCCGCCAATCTTTCTGCGCGAGAAAGATCGCGCCGAGAACCGCCGTGACCGAGATGAGTACGCCCCAACTAAAAAAATAAAACACCGACGCTCCGAGCAGGATGCCGGCGAGAACTCCGACCCAAAGACGCCGCTCCTCAAGCGCTTTCCAAAGCAGGTTCAGGTATCCAAAGACGAGAAGTGCGCCTAAGATCGGATTCACAGGCCGCGTCCAGAGGGATACACGCACGCCGATATCTTGGCCGTGCAAAAGGCTCCAAATATCCTGAATGCTCAAGAGATCATATCCGAGCGTCACGAGCAATCCGCCCGCGATCGCTCCGAGCGTCTGAAGACGAGGCGGTTCCGACGTAAGAAGTCGCCGAAGGAACGCATAGATGAGAAGGAACAACAATGCTGGAAATAAAAACTTCGCGAGCACGAGCGTCTGCGCGAGCACGAGTCCGGTGGCGCGTGAGAGTCCGACGTAGACGTATTCACCAATCGGCGGAAGAAGCGCGCGATCGTTTTTATATTCGTAAAAAAATGCGGACCCGACGGACGGGTGCCCGTCCACGATCTCCTGCATGCGCGCGAGGTAGATGTCCTCGTCGTCGGTGTACATGAACGGGATGTCCCGATACGCCGAGCCGATGGATCGAACGGCGAGGAGATGCGGAGTGACCGAAAGAACGCCGACGACGATCGCGAGAACGAGAGCCGCTCGATGTCGATGGAGATTAATCTTTGCGAGCCACGACATAAATGGTTGCCGCGATGGTTTCAGCGCCCGGCAAGCGCGCGAGAAGATAATCCAGGTACTTCAACGGATGCAGGACGATCATGAACACATAGTTCAGGAATTTGCGCAGCGGGGAAATCCCGAATGAGAAGAGAAGAGAGAGCCACGAGGCGAACACCGTCAGCATGCCGGACGTCGGACCCATGGCCACGCCCTGCTCGACAATGCGGCATCCCGGCAAGAGACGCGAAACGCCCTCAGTGCTCCAGCGCGCGTAATCTTTCGGCGACGGGTGAAGCGGATAGACAAATGGGACGCCGATATAGATCCAACCGCCCGACTTCGTCACGCGCAGGAGTTCTCGCATGACCTCATGCGGATCTTTGACATGCTCAAGGACCTGATCGCATATCGCGACATCAAATGCGCTGTCGACAAAAGGCAGGCGCTCGGCCGCGGCGAGGACGTCGACGTTGGGGAAGGGAAAAATGTCCACGGTGACCACGGACGGATGAAGGCGCGTATGGCCCGATCCGATATCCACGATCCGCTCCGATCCGACAAACCGGCGCATAAACGCATTCGCGGTCAGTCCGGTGAACAGGATCGGCGAGACACACAACGCAAGACGATCATAAAAGCGCGGCCAGCGTTTGAAAAAATTCTTAAACGCGTTTTCTCGATCGCTCGCCATGTCCGCCTCCGCAAGACGCCGCTCGTCCTCGAAAAGAAAATCCGGAACGCCAGACGTCGACCGAAGCGGAGGAAGGGCGAAGAGATCTTTTAGGCGTTCAGCATCCATAGACATCTTACGAAGACAACCAACCAAACCCGCGCCAGCTGTTATTGTACCGGCGCGTGATCACAGCGTCCCGGAGATGCGCCGACGCGAACCACTTCCGGAACTCCTCTTCACGGATATAAAACGCGATCTCCGGAATCAGGTGGTCGAGCACGATGCAAAAAATTTCACGAAAGGAGTAGCATGAGATGGAACACAGGTATTCTCCGTACGGCAGCCACTTTTTGAATCGCGAAGACGCGAGGGGGAGATAGATGATTTTCAGAACGGCGTAGAGAATGACAGTCAGGACGAAGGCGATGGTTTTTGTGACTGGAACCGGCAGGAACGACGTGATTCGGCGGATGGGATTCAGCAGGTAGATGATCCATCCATTTCCTTCGCGTCCGTACACCCAAGCGGACACCGAACCGCCTGGCGCGACCTTGTTGACCATGCACTGGAAGGACCGCGCCGGATCCGGGGTGTGATGGAGAACGCCGATGGAATAGGCATAGTCGAACGCGGGCGTGAGCGGCAGATTGTAGACATCCGCTTGAATGATGTGGACGCCGGGCAGTCGGCCGACATTGCGGAAGGCGGCGTCAACGGCATGCGAGAGATCGACGCCCACGACCGTCTTCGCCCCGAAACGCTGCGCCTGAAGCACGTGCCGCCCCTTGCCGCACCCGACGTCAAGAACGGTTTTATCTCGGAAGTGTTCCGGGCGGACGGGTTCGATCCAGCTCAAAAACTGCTTTTCATATTCGTCCGTCATCATGGAAAACTGGTTCCATTCCTCGCCGAAACGGAAGGCCGTCTCCCAATTTCGCGGATCCACGGATCGCGGCAGGAGCCGCGGCACGCCGCGCACGATTGGATATGTGCGGCACGCGCACGCGAGCGTTCCTTCGAGAATTTCGTCCGGAGCCGTATCGGAATCCGCGGTGAGAGAAAATGCGCCGCGGCATTCCGGGCATTCCAAAAAATCCAAGAGACTCGGTTTCATGTCTTACGGCAGATTGATTTTCTCACGAATGACGTAGGCGCGCGAACCCTTGGATTCGTAATACGTCCGCATGAGGACTTCCGCGATCAGGCCGAACAGGATGAATTGGACGCCGACCACGACGAACATGGCGCCGACCGTGGGCAGAGGCGTCTGCACGAGATGGATTCCGTAGAACCGGAGCACCACCGCGGCGAGCTCGGCGAGGAAGCCGATCCCAAGCGAGACGAATCCGAGCGCGCCGAAAAAATGCATCGGCTTATTGAAATAGCCGGTGAGAAATTTTACGACGAGCAGATCAAGCAAGACCTTGAACACGCGCGAGAGACCGTACTTGGATTTCCCGAAACGCCGTGCGCGATGGTTGATGATAATCTCCGTGACGCGCGCGCCGCTCCATGCCGCATAGGCCGGAATAAAACGATGCATTTCGCCGTAGAGTTCGATGTCCTGAATGATCTCTCGCCGGTAGGCCTTCAAACTGCACCCGTAATCATGCAGAGCAACGCCGGTGAGCCATGAGATCAGGGCGTTTGCCATCCATGATGGGATCTTGCGGGTCAAAAATTCGTCCTTCCGATCTTTGCGCCAACCGGACACGCAGGAGTATCCCTCGCGGATTTTTTCGAGAAACAGCGTAATATCCGCGGGATCGTTTTGCAAATCAGCGTCCATGGGAATGATCACGTCGCCCGTTGCGAGCTTGATGCCGCAGGACATCGCGGCGGTCTGCCCGAAGTTTCGCTTGAAGACGATGCCCTTGAACCGACGGTCTTCGCGGCACAGCGCCGAGATGATTTCCGGACTGCCGTCCGTGGATCCATCGTCAACCAAAAGAAACTCCATCTCGAGTTGAGGAAGTTTGACGGCGACCGCCTTAAGCTCTTCGGCGAGGATGGGCAGGCTTTCCTTCTCGTTATAGGCCGGTAAAACCACGGAAATCTTCCGGATGGGGTCGGATTGCATATCCGATATGTACCAAATTTGGACAAAAAATGCCAGTAGACTACCCTTGTGGCATGGAACGGCACAGCTATGCCGATATGGAGGCGCTTCAGGCGACGAACTGGTGGTATGTCGCGAAGCGCGAACTCATCAAACGCTTGATTGAAAAGACGCATCGCGTCTTTTCACGCGTGTTGGATATGGGGTGCGGCGTCGGCTCGAATGCCTCAGCGCTTCTCGCGCCGGGACGAGACGTCGTGGGATTGGACGCGTCCGATGACGCCTTGGAACGCTGTCGGCGAACCGGGATGTACCGCGAACTCATCCGTTCGGAAGCCGAGAATATCCCGCTCCCCGATTCGAGTCTCGATCTCATCTTGGCCGCGGACGTTCTCGAGCATGTGGATGACGAACGCGCGCTCGCGGAAATCCACCGAACGCTTTCGCCGGGAGGACTGTTGCTTGTGACCGTTCCCGCGCATCGGTGGCTCTGGAATTGGAACGATGACTACAGCCACCACCTGAGACGGTATGCGAAGCGCGAGCTCATGGACCGGCTGTCGCAAGCGGGCTTCCGTGTGCGCAAGATGAGCTATTGGAATGCGTTTTCCGTGTTGCCGGTCCTCGTCGTCTCGCGTCTTCAGCGCATGAAGCCGAAGCCCGAACAGCTCGAAAACAATCTGAACAGCGTTCCGGGTCCGTTGAATTCTTTTTTCCTGATGCTCTTGCGGCTTGAAAACGCCTTTGTCCTGCGCACGGGCATTCCGTTCGGGGTGTCGCTCGTCGCCGTCGCGGAAAAATCCCGTTAAGGATTTTGAAACCAGCGCTGGTACCAGAGCTGGAACATGAATAACGCCCAGAGCTCCTTCCGGCAATCCGTTTTGCGAGAGAGGTGTTCGGCGACGAGACGCGAAACGGCGGACGGATCAAAGAGACCTTGGCGTTCGAGAAACGCCGGATCGATCGCTTCTCGCAGTTTTGGAAGTAATGGCCCGCGTAGCCATTCCGAGATCGGGATCGCGAAGCCGTGTTTCTTTCGATCAAGAACGTCATTCGGGATGCGTCCGCGCAAAAGTTCTTTAAAGAGCCGTTTTTCTTTCCATGCGCCGAGCTTGTATGACGACGGAGCGCGCAAAAGATATTCGACGACGCGCGTGTCGAGAAGCGGCGCTCGCGACTCGAGCGCAAACCGCATCGTTGCACGATCCACCTTCACGAGCACTTCGTCCATGAGAAATGTCCGAAGATACGCCCAACTCCATTGTTTCCAAAATGATGCGTCACTCCCCGCCTCTCTCGCGCGTGATGCGAGATCGTGTTCCGCACGAGAAATGTCGGCTTGCGCGGCGATTTCGGGACGCAGGAGACTTGAAAGCGTGTTCGACGTGAATGCACCACGCCACGCGACATCTCGCGCCCACGGATCCGCGATCCCGAGCCCGCGCGCGAGGCGCTGGGCTTTGAATCCGAAACTGAAATATCCGTCGCCAGACGGAATGTGATTCAGGAGCGGAGCGACGAGCCACGAGCTATGAGCGACAAGCTGGCGATGCTTTTCAATAAAAAAATGGGCTGGCACATGCTGATATCCCAAGAGAAGCTCGTCGCCGCCATCGCCCGAAAGCGCGACAGTAACGTGCTGACGCGTGAAGCGCGAAAGAAGGAGCTGCGGGAGGATCGAGGGATCCGCGAGCGGCTCGTCGAACGTCTGCGCCGCTTCGTCAATCATCGCGAGAGCGTCGTTCATCGTAAGGACGTCTTCGTGATGTTCGAGGCTGAGCGCCTTCGCGACGAGACGAGCCGCCGGCCGCTCGTCATGCGTCGCATCTTCAAATCCGATCGTGAACGCTTTGATCGGGCGTGATGACTGGCGCGCCGCGCTTTCGGCGACGACGGCCGAATCGATTCCACCGGAGAGGAAAAGACCCAGCGGCACATCCGCGACGAGACGATCGCGAACCGCGTCGTCGATACGGGATCGCAGTCCCTCCAGAAGCGACTTTCGACTTTCGACGTTCGACTCCCCCTCCGGACACGTCCAGAACGACCACGCCTTTTCGATCTTGCCGTTCGACCATGCAAGCGCCGTTGCGGGTTCAAGTTTGTTCACGCCGGAAAAAATCGTTCGCGGCGTCGGGACGGCATCAGTACGAAAATACAGGCCGAGCGAGACAGGATCGATCTCGCGCGTGACCACGTTCGCGGCAAGCAAGCCCTTCAGCTCTGATGCGAACCACAGCGTTCCGTCCCGGACGGTCCAGTGCAGCGGTTTTTTGCCGAGCCGATCCCGCGCGAGCACGAGACGCTGACGCGACGCATCCCAAATCGCGATCGCGAACATGCCGTTCAATCTCGCAAAGCACTCATCGCCCCACTCTTCATAGGCGTGCACGATCACTTCCGTGTCCGACTTTGTCGTGAATCGATGACCGAGACGCGCAAGGTCGTCTCGAACTGACAAAAATCCGTAGATCTCGCCGTTCAGCATCGCCCACACGGTGCCGTCCTCGTTCGAAAGCGGCTGATGTCCTCCGGCGACGTCGATGATGCTCAAGCGCCGAAATGCGAACCCGACACGCGGCGCCTCATAAAATCCCTCATCTTCCGGACCGCGACGCGAAATCGCCGCGCTCATCCGTTCGAGCGCCGTTCGAGATCCTCCGCTCCCGACAAAGCCGGCAATACCGCACATATTTACCCTGAGCGAGCTTCGCGAGTCGAAGGGTCTTTCTCCCCCGTCACGATGAGTCCCCACGCCCATCGTTCTCCCATCCATTTTTTGACGGACATCGGAAAATATCTAAAAAACGGAAACTTTGCCATCGGCCATCCATCAACTTCATGCGGGATATAAAACGGCCACGCCCGCACGTTTGTGTATCCAGCTGCTTCGTACATCCGAGTCGCCTCGCTCGGCGAATAGACCTTCGTGAGCATGTTCCCGCCTTTCGGCGCGCCGTCCGTGTAGCGCGAGACGATCGCGGTCGTGTTGCCGCGAGTCGAAAGCAGTTTGCCGCACAGAATCCCGCGCAAAAAAATAAAATTGAACCAGTATGTCCACGACGATTTGTTGTACATGTACGCGAGCATCTTTCCTCCAGGCTTCAAAACGCGATTGATCTGACGAAGCGCGCGCTCCGTGTCCGGCATGTGCATGACGCACCCCCACGCGAGAACATAGTCGAACGTCGCGTCCGGAAATGACATCTCCTGCGCATCCATCTGCTGGACAGTGACGTTCACGCCTCTGACCTCCGCGTGGCGCTTCGTCATGCGAATCGCCTCTTCCGTGAGATCGATTCCTGTCACCTCCGCGCCCGCTTTTGCGAGTGTCACGCTCGACCATCCGGACCCTACGGCGATGTCGAGAACTTTTTTACCGCGAATGTCCGCGTATGGAACAAGATTCGAGAGGAGCGGCGCGCCTTCCGCCTGACCGGATGTTCCGTATTGTTTCCGCATCTTGCGATCGACTTCTCGAAAAAAATGTTCATCAAGCTCTTGCACACGCCCCGTGATGTCATAATCCCCTTCTTGCGCCGCAAGTCCGAGCGTAAACGGATGGTCGTTCCACCACGACTGCACGCGTTTCGTGTATTCTTTCGCGTCTTCCGGACGCATCGTTTTTGTCGGTTGCATGGTCGCGTCAGCTTATCAACGCACGAGACCGACGGCAAGGGTTACTCGGCGCCCTTGTTTATCGGTCGAATCTTGAACAAATGCAGCTGAAAGCGCTCCAGCTGAAAATCAGGGCTCTTGCCGACAAAATAAAAAGCCTGAGACACCTCTTCCTCCATCAGAAATGGGGGGAGGTAAGAATAATATGGCAAGGTCTTTTTTTCCAGAACCTGCATCTGTCCACTACTCAAATTTTTCTCCGAGAATGCAAAATCCGGCAATACCGAATGCCTCATGATGCTCATTCCACTTTTTTCGCCATACGGGCCTATGAGTATGTAGAAAATTTCCTGCGAAGGAACAATATTCTGTACCCCATCTACGATGGATACACGGTCTTCTCCCAACCATTTACTGATAAAAGGACTATGTGGGTCGTCTCGTAAGAGATACACCGGAGTATGTACACCGACCAGTGCGTGCAACTCTTTATAGCTCTCTACCTTCGATTGGATCATGAGCTTTGTCCAATTCAATTGCCCAAAGGCAAAAATAGCAAAAAGAAGACAGAGAACAAATGAGCATTGCCGCGATTTGACTACGTATGTGCGGAAAAACTCACTCGCGAGAAGAGCAAAGACGAGTACCGTGATGGGATAAATGGGAAATTGCGACCGACCCAGCTTGGTAAACGGCAGAAGATCGATAAGCATTGAATGAAGAAAAATCACTCCCAAACAAAGCAGTATTATCCGAGATGAAAACGATCGCTCTTTATGAATAAAATACCGGTACAAAAACCAAATAATGATTGCAAGAAAAACGATCACGAATAACGGTGAATACATCCACAAGATACGGAGATAACTGAACCACGGACTGCTTGGGATCTGCCCAAATTTCTGAATGGCCTCGAACTTATGCCCATTATAAATATTCGGTAGCCAGTGTTCGAATAATCGTCGTCCGTTTATTAAGAGAAAAGGCAGAATTGTCATTCCGAATGTTCCCGGAAATACGAAACTCATTGAGATCGGACGTCTTATCAGGGCAAATGGTGCTAACGCGGCGATGCTGAGCAGGGCCGCTGACGTGCTCGCAAATAACAAAGAGGCGACCCCCCCCCAATCATTAAATAGATTGTCTTTTTATATTCCGACTCCTCACGGATCGCCAAAACAAAACAGGCGAGCAAGCAAAGCGTGAGAAAACCGGTCCATGGCGCATAAGAGGCCATAAGAAGATACGATGCGGGCCAAGCAGAAAAGGCGAACATACCCAACGCCATCGCAGCGGCAGATGCGCTCCGTGAAATCACATAGGCGAGATAACTCAATATCAGAAGCGTCAAAACATTGGAAACAATAACAAGCACAAGCCACCCGTTGACATCTGAAAGATGCAAAATGCGAACCAGTTGCTTCGATGCTTCCATGGTCATAACGCTCACGCCGTTGTAAGACGTTAAAGCCTTGTACCAGGATACGTTTTCAATTCGCGCATCATCTGAGGGAAACAATCGATATGGTGAGGAGATGAAAATAAAAACTACGGCATAGACAGCTACAAAGACAGCAGTGAGGATAATGATCCCATTTTTGCTTCGACAAAAGACGAAAATCGAGGCAAGATATTTCTGGAGTTCTTCCTTCAACATATCAATACCACGAAAGAATAATGGCATATCGAAATAAAAACAAGCTGTCTCACGAGGAAGATTTTTGCGCGAGGAGATAATACCCCGAAACCTGTTTGCCAGAGCCGAGGCGCACTCCGTCAATCCAGCGACCGATGCGGCGCAGGAATTTTTGGCGACCGGGGACGAGATGCGCGAGCGTCTCGACCGGTCCGCGGACCGCCGCGATTTTTACGCTCTCAAACTCCCCGCAGAGCGATCGGAGTCCGTCTTCGGTGAAACGAAAATAATCACCGTAGTATCCCTCAAGCGCGTGGTAGGGCGAAAGGAACGGAACGTAGAGAAAAAGACATCCTCCGGGTTTGAGCACGCGGTGCATTTCGCGCATCGCGTCCCACGGACGCGAAACATGTTCGAGCACCGCGAGGCAGATGATCGCGTCTTCGCTCGCGTCAGGAAGAGGCAACGACATCACGTCGCCCACGATGTCCGGATGATACGTCGGCACGGGATCAAGCACGCGATACGTCACGCCTGCGAGAAGCGGTTTGATCCACGCGCGCGCGGGATCCTCGCGATTGCCGCGCGAAGCGTCAATGCGCAATCCAGCACCGATATCCAAAATCCGCGCGCCGGGTTGGAAAATCCGATGAACGCTCTCTTCAAAAAATTGTTCCCAAAACGGTTTCATCATAACACGGTTCGAAGGCGACCTATGAACGAATCAATATCCGCTGCTTTTTTCACCCCTTCGCGCGCGACGGGACGGGCCGCCGGATGACGGAGCGCGGCGAGCACTGCGTCAACGGCCGCGTCATCCGTGAGCGACGGCGCGAGCGTCACGCCGGAAAACCCGCGATACGACGACCCGACTGCGACGACCGGCGTTTCGCAGGCGAGCGCTTCGAGAACGACTTTGTCCAAACTTCCGGTTCTGCTCGGGCTCGCGAAGATTGCGGAGCGCGAATAGAGCGCAACGAGCGCATCACCGAGAAGAGACGGCGACATCGTGACGATGTCCGCGAGTCCGAGCCGCGCAATCTCTTCCTTCACGCGCTGTGTATACGCGATATCTTCCGGCAGTCGAGGGTCTCCGACGATCATGGCGCGAAATGCAAGCGACGATGCGCGACTTCTGATGAGATCGCAGAGCGCAATGAATGCGAGTTGGTCTTTTCGTTGTGAAATGCGACCGATCGTCAAGAGCAGTGGCTCGCGCGGAACAGAAGCCGGACAAAAACGTTCCAGATCAATGCCGTGTCCCATCACGATCTTTTTCCGCGAAGGAATGCGCAT
>CAYHYU010000003.1:0-11473 GCA_964360885.1 uncultured Gammaproteobacteria bacterium
ATATCAAGAAAGTGGCTTAACTGCGTGGGCTGTTTACACACTTGCTTGAATACCCATTCAATTTAGAACATCCTGATGGCCCCCCGATAGATGTTACTGAAGTAGACGACAATGGATTTACGGCTGATGTAGAAGATGTCGAGGACGAAGAAACGGCGGAGCGTGATATTCAAGAAGAAATGCGTAAGCGCACTTTCGTTGTAGCGAGTCGCGCGCTTCAGAATGATCCCCTGTGGGTTTCAGTTTCTGATATCTTTTCTAAAGATCCAAGCATAATCCTACAGAATACCGGCATTACTTCGCTTACTGATCCAAGATACAAAAAATACTCCGAACGGCTTGCTCTCGTAAAGGCAATTGAAAACTATTCTTACAATGTCGAAGTACTTCCATCGAGCATGTCCTATGAGGAAGTAACCGAAATTTTCGTACGGGTTAATTCTCTTGGAATAAAATTGCGGGGCTCGGACTTGGCACTTGCACAAATTACTTCTCGTTGGAAAGGATTCATGCAATTGATTGAAGATTTTGCCAACGAGTTCAAAAATGACGAGGATTACATCATAGAAACAGGATTGTCAGTTCGCATGATGGTAATTTTTGCGACTCACCAAAGCAGATTTAAGACGGTTGGCAAAATCAACAAGGAGGACCTTGGAGAAGCGTGGAAGCAAGCAAAGAATGGATTAGAGTATGCTATAAATTTTTTGCGAGTAGAAGGAATAGATAAATTATCATTCTTATCCTCTCCGTTTCTCATTGTTCCTATTGCAGTTTATTGGGTTTTGAAAAATGGAGAAGCAATAACAGATATTGAGAGAAAGAAGATACTACGCTGGTTTTATTTAGCCCACATGCGCGGACATTACAGCATGGGCTCATCTGAATCTATTCTTGACGCTGATCTCGGTATTCTTTTCAAAACAAAAAATCTTGATGAACTCACTCAACAACTTTTCCTCCATGTTAAGAAATTTATTGTTGATTACGACGACCTCAACAATCGTGGTATCCGAAGTCCATTTTTCTCAATGCTCTACTTTCTTTTTAAGAAAAATGGAATAAAAGATTGGTGGTCTGGACTCTCACTCTCAAGCGATCACACTGGGAAATCACACACAATCCAGTACCATCATATTTTCCCAAAATCGCTTTTAAAAAACTACGAAAAGAAAGAGGTAAATGAAATTGCGAACATGGCTTTTATCGGCGGAAAGACAAATCGTCAAATTACAAACAAAGAGCCAATACAATATCTTGAAAAAGAGGTCATCGCAAAGCGTGGCGAAGAGGCTCTGACTTCTCAACTTATTACGCTTGATAGGACATTATGGGAACTTTCAAATTATCGCGAATTTCTTACTTTCCGCCGAAAAGCCATTGCCGAAGCAATTAATGAGTTTATGAAAAAACTCGAAGATTGATTATGCCAAGAATAAACGAAGCAACAGATACAGATTTGAGGATAATAGACGAGCTTAAAAAAGTTGGCTGGAAGCCTGGCGATACTTTACTGTATCAACAGGAATATATTTTAACCCCCGAACAACAAAAGCAGTTTGAAGGGAAAAAAAGCATTAAGCCGGATATTACGCTCATTGATTTGAATCACAACACAGTTGCTATTTTTGAAAATAAGTTTGAAGACGAGAAAAAAGCACTTACTAAACTTCGCACGCTATATGCAACGATATTAAAACCGCGCTTTTTATATGCATGTTCTCCGGAACGAATCCTTTTTTACGATACCGAATGGAAGGGTCTTGAAGCTGGTGAATTTCGACAAGTAAACAGTTTAATGTCGCTTGAAGAAGTGCAACTCAAAATTGAGCAAGCACGCAAAATCAATTTGGATCGAGAAATCACAATTGATAAAGGTATTGCCGGCGGTATAAATCCAAGCTGTGGCAAGGAAACTTATTATCAAACTGATTGTATTCAGGCTCTCATTCAAAAATATAAAAACGGCAAGCAAAAAATGCTAGTTCATATGGCCACCGGTCTTGGTAAAACAAGAACGATGGTTGCCTTTACCAAGGTGCTTTTGGAATACAACATGGCAAAAAGAATTTTGTTTGTTGTTGATCGCGTAATGCTTGCCGATCAAGCACTAAATGATGGTTTCTCACTTATCAGCAAAGAATATTCTGCTGTCCGTATTGCCTCTAGTAATTATAAGCAATACAAAAATGCTCAAATTCACATTGTTGTTGTAGATACTTTAGAAAATATTTACCAAAACATTCCAAGCTCTTTTTACGATTTGATTATTGTTGACGAGTGTCATCGCTCTATCAATATCAATCGAAAACTTATTTTTGATCATTTTTTGTGCCCTCGTGTCGGTCTGACTGCAACACCAAGAACAGCAGTCGCCAAAGAAGGAAAGGAAATTTCTGATGAGGATTTAGCAATTCTTGATACTTACCGACTATTCGGTTGCGAAACTGGCGAGCCGGATTATCAATTTGATCTTAATCATGGAATTGACGAAGGTTTTTTGGCTCCCTATTCAGTTTTGTCAATTGAAACCGAGCTTATTAAAACTGCTAAAGAAATCGGAGTAGAGTTTGATCATTACATTGATGCAAAAACAGAAGAAATTGTAAAACTTGATGAGAAGAAGAAACTCAAATTTGAACAGCTAAATAAGAAATTCATTGCTTGGGACAATTGTTTACGAATAGCCGAAGAAATAAAAACACATACCGACTACGGAGAAAAAGTCATTTTGTTTGGGGTCGGTCAGGTGCACGCCGTCCAGCTTGTCAAAGCTATAAATCAAGTATTTAAAACGGGAGAAGATGAACTTTCACCCAGATACGCCGAGGCAATTATATCAGACAATGACGAGCTTAATGCCACATTCAAAAAATGGTTTAAGGATCAAAATCATAAGCCATTTGTTGCCGTGTCGGTTGATATTATGAGTACCGGTGTGGATATTCCGTGCGTTCGTTACATTGCTTTCGCCAATCTGACCAAATCAGTTGGTAAGTACATTCAAATGCTTGGTCGTGGAACGCGCCTTGACCCAAAGACGGGAAAATTCAGCTTTAAGGTTTTGGATTTTGTCGGTCTTTGTCAAAAAATGGAAGACAACGGAAAGGGATCGGAAAAACCAAATATAAAAATCGTGACAAGAACAGGGACAGGAACTGGTGGTGGAGGCGGGGGTGGCGAAACAACAGCTGGGATCATCGATAATCCAGATCCAGCCCATCTCATTCAACGTGTTTATCTGCATGGCGACAAAATTCAAGTTGTTGATAATATTCCGATTGAACAAGCAAAAGCAGTTTTTGAAGATGAGTTAAACAAGAACGCTACACCCGAAGTTATTGAGATTAAAGAAAAAGTAAAAGCGAACGAGAACTACGAGCCAAGTGAAAAGGAAATTGAGGATATAAAAATGTGGACTAAAAATCCGAACGTGTATCTTGATGAGGGACAGTTGCAAAGAGTGTATGACTTTGAACAAGGCTCAATGTGGGACTTTTTCCTACACGCACTTAAAATAAAAGCAATTCCAACACCAAAGGAACGAGTAGAGAAAGGTTTTGAATCCTATATCAAGACATATAATTTCAATGACAAACAAATTCAAATTTTGCGAGAAATGAAAGATATTGTTTCGGCAAATATTGCGGAAAAGAAAAGAACAACCGCACAAGAAGTATTCAATAATCCGGTATATGCAAGAATCATTGGGGTCGATTACCAAGATGTAAATCAGGTTTTTGATAATCGTTTTCCTCAAGTGTTTGAGGAATTACAGGCAACCTTTAAGGTATAAAATTATGGGAAGATCAACAGTACATTACGCCGATAGCGAAACCAATAATATCCTAAAAAGGCTTCACAACAAGCTACGGCCTGCCGGTACGCCAGTTGAACGAGTAGAATATATTATTGAGCTTTTACTGCTCCGTATTTTTGAAGCTAAAATCAAGCAAGACGAAACATTCAAACCGCTTCGCGAACTGTTTGATGGTGAAAACTATCGTCTTCTCTTTTCGCACCTCCTATCTCTAAACGGCGAGCAAATTTTGTCAGAACTTAATAAAAATATTTTTCCCTTTTATTCTGCCATTCTTTCAAAAGCTCGTACTGTTGTCAGCGGAAATTTGCCTCAAAAAATGCAAGATCAACTCGTTTTGATGGAAGAAGTTTTTGCCAACCCCAACTTTACTAATAATGTCAAAGGTGGAGTAATTGCTGAAGTGATTGGTATGGTCAATGAAATTAACGAAAAGTATATTTTGAAAACTGATTTGCTGGGCGACGCTATTGAATCCGCACTTTCTGAAACAGGTGGGACCAAAGATTTAGGACTATATCGGACTCCAGATCACATTCGCCAAATGATGGTGGAGATGGTTGACCCTGATTTCACTGACACCATTTTTGATCCTGCCTGTGGTACGGCTGGATTTCTTTTTGATGCCTACGATTATGTGATTGAAAAAGCTCAAAAAACAAGACAAATGCCGTCTGAAAGTGTGGCGAATATGTTTTATCGGACTGGAATTGGTGGGATTGAATACCAAGGCAGAATTCGTAAAATGGCGGCGGTAAATATGTATATTCGTGGACTTAATCCGCACAACATTGATCAAGGCGATAGTTTAAAAATGTTTGATCCTTCTCGCGATGGTGGAAGCAAAAGCGTAGTTATTGCCAATCCGCCTTTTGGTGCAGAACGAGATCAGCCAGCATATCCGAATGTTTGGGAGGAATACTCCAAAGAATCTGAGACCACAATTTTATTCGTGAAGTTAATGTTTGATTTTTTGAAAGTAAACGGCAGATGCGCGGTTGTTGTTTCCGAAGGCTTTCTCACTTGGGGGCAAGGTAGTGCCTCGGCTCTTCGCAAACTTCTTTTGAATGAAGCAAATTTGCGAGCCGTCATCAGTCTCCCGCAAGGTGTGTTTGTGAGCAAAAGTGGGCAGGGTGCTAAAACCTCCATTCTCTATTTCGAGAAAGGCCAGCCGACTGATTTTGTTTGGTATTATAAAATTGAAAACGACGGTTTTTCAATGGGCACAAACCGCAAGGCGATTGAGAACGGCCAAATTCCGAAATTGCTGGAACTTTTTAAGAAAGCGAAAGAAGGAAAAAGACCACAAGATACCAAACATAGTTTTTGTGTCTCTAAAGAACAAATTGAGACGCTTGATCCGCGTATCGCCGAGAGGATTAAAAATGAAGTAAGCGAAAAGACTAAAGCAAAAAACACCATAAAGCGAGAAAAGTTAGTTGTGGATTTAGATAAAAAACTTTCTTACAAAAAAATCAGCAAGGAAACATACGACGAGAAATTATGGCAGTTTGATAATATTATTGAAGGACAAATTGACAATGAAGTTGCCAAAGCTATAGAAAAAGCTCATTCCTATCATTTCAATCTCCAAAATTATCGCAGTAGTTTATCTGATGAACAAATAAAAGACTGGCAAGAAATTCTAAAAGGCGTGGAAATAAAAAACGGTTCAAAGATTGATAAACGCTATCAAGAACTACAAAAAGCCGAACCAAAAATCGCATTGCAAATTCTCGCTTCTTTTGACTCCAAAAATGCCCTACAGATGGATATTGCGCGGGAGTATTTGAGCAAGTTGGATAAGAAAGTTTTGGATCAGGACAAGAGACTTGAAAAACTTTTTGAAATTCTGAAAGAAACAAAGGCATTTTCGTTTGAACCATTAAGTAGTTTTTTAATTGATTTATCGGAAGAAAGAAAGATAACACTTGAAGAAGACAATATTTATTGTGATCCGACTATTTCAACAAAGACAAATACAATTTCAGTAAGCAATGAGGTATCGGGCGCAGATTTAAAAGTCAAAAAACGCATACTCATTAAACCCGGTGATTTAGTTATTGGGAAAATGCACACTCAAAATGGATCCTTTGCTATTGCAGACAATGAATATGTTTCAACTGGTACTTTCGTGCCACTTCAAATAGACGAAACAAAAATCAATCCAAAATATTTATTTATATCTTTAAGGCCAGCACTTAACAAATTAGGCATTGATGATACAACGGGCAGAGAAACTTATAAGATAGATGAAATCTTGGCGATTCAAATCCCTCTTCCGCCGCTTGAAGTTCAAAACGAAATCGTGGGAAAAATTGAAAAGCAAAAACAGATTATTGATGGTGCGGAGAGGATTGAAAGAAATTCCGACATAAATATTGATTTAGACGAAACTGGTTGTGAAAAAGGATCAATTGGTAATTACGCAAATGTGACAAAACTGGCTGGTTTTGAATACACAAAATATATAAAGCTGGAAGACACTGGTGATGTTATCGCAATTAGAGCTCAGAATGTTAAAAATAATGGTCTTGTTCTCAATAATTTGAAATATATTTCAAAAGAAATCTCGAATAAACTTTTAAGATCAAAATTATATAAAGATGAGATATTGGTAACCTTTATTGGTGCGGGAATAGGCGAATCCTCCTTGGTCGATTCCGATGACAAATATCATCTTGCACCAAATGTTGCAAAAATAACGATAAAAAAGAAAGATCAGTTATTGCCACTATATTTTTGGAATCATATAAAATCTGAATATGTTCAAAGTCAAATAAGAGGCATAACAAGAACTACTGCACAACCATCGCTTTCAATGGGTATTATTAGAAAAATACAAATTTTAATTCCTCCTCTCGAAACCCAACGCCGAATCGTAGAAAAACTTGACCAGCAAATGCAGGCATTGGAAGGCGTGCGATTGCTCAAATCCGAAGCCGAAAAACAGATTGAAGAAATTTTGGAAGGAGTGTGGGGAGAAAAATAAATATGCAAAATAATGCACATCAAATTGAACCGTTTGAAAAAAGATTAGTTCGTTTTCAAAATGGCTCACCAGTTGAATCAAAACGTCACACGAATCCTCTTTTTTTCTTTCATGGAAGCAGGGGATTTTTTGACGGATTCCTCGAGTTCCGGCGGAACGCCATAGGTGCCATTCTCTTCCGGATGAATCGTCGGATTTCGCGCGAATTTTGCGCCGATGAGAAATTGACGCCCCGTGGTTGAGATGTCGAAGAATCGATCCGCGATCGCTTTCAACTGTGCGTTCGTGGATTCCGCGAATGCCGCGACTTCGACGATCACGCCGCGACCGTGGAGATACTCGACGAGCGGCACGAAATCTCCGTCGCCCGTCATCAGAATGATGACATCCACCTTTTCTCCGAGCTTTACCGCGTCAACGGCCATGCCGACATCCCAGTCCGCTTTTTTTGCGCCGCTCGAAAATTCCTGCACGTCCTTGATCTTCAGCTCTATTCCCATTTCTTTCAGGGCATCGAAAAAAGCGGCTTCTTCACCGGTCTTTGACTTTGCGACATACGCGATGGCGCGAAGAATCGTACGGTCGCCCGCGACCGCCTCAACGACTTTTCCAAATGCGAGTTTTGCGCTAAAAATATGCTTCGCCGAGTGATACATGTTTTGCGTGTCGATCAAAACGGCGACACGTTGAGTCAATCTGATCATAGAAAGAATGTGACGTATGTACAGGAAATAAAGGGATACAGAGAGAATACAGCATAGGAGAGGAAAAGTCACTTTTCGCATTGTTTTTTTCTTGACCATCCAACGTGCAGCACGGTACACTCGAGTTCGATCCACGATCATGGGACGTATTATTTCTGTGGTGAATCAAAAAGGCGGCGTTGGCAAAACGACGACCGCCATTAACCTCGGGGCGTATCTTGCCGAGGCGGGGAAGTTTGTATTGATTGTGGACCTCGACCCGCAAGCGAACGCGACGTCTGGCGTGGGCATTGACTATCGCGAAATCGAACGCGGCGTTTATGAAGCGGTTCTTGGTCAGGTGCGTATGCGCGAGATCGTCCAGCCCACGTCGCACGAAACGCTCCGCATCGCACCCGCAACGACGGCACTCGCCGGACTGAACGTCGAGCTCGTACCCATGGAGCGCCGCGAATTTAAACTGTATGACGCGCTTCTCGAAGTCAGAAACGATTACGATTACATCCTCATCGACTGTCCTCCGACGCTCGGGATGATCACGTTAAATGGGATCGTCGCTGCGGACGAGATTCTTATTCCCGTTCAAGCCGAATATTACGCATTGGAAGGGTTGAGCCAGCTGCTTGAGACAGTCCGCCTCGTCAAAGAGCGCCTGCGCCCCGAGGTCGACGTGCTCGGCGCTGTGCTTACGATGTACGACAGCCGTACGAAACTTTCAGACGACGTGATGCAGGAGTTGTACAAATATTTTCCGAACAACATTTTTCGTTCTGTAATCCCGCGGAGCGTACGGCTTGCGGAAGCTCCATCGTTCGGCCGGACGATCGTCCACTTCGACGGTTCTTCCAAAGGCGCGAAAGCGTATGAGCGTCTGGCGCGTGAAGTGCTCGATAGCGAACTAGAACGATACGTTTCCGTATGATCTTGGGAAGACAATCAGGATTAGGGAGAGGGCTCGGGGCGATGATTCCGCCCAAATCTTCGATACAGCAGCAAACAGCAGGTAGCAGGCAGCATGAAGAGGAAGTGTCGACACGCGAACACGCCAACCCGCACATCATCGTTCAACAAATTCCACTCCACCTCATCGATCCAAATCCGCATCAACCGCGGGAACATTTTGATCATACGGCGCTTGAAGATCTCGTTGCCTCAATTATAGAACACGGCGTTCTCCAGCCCATTGTCGTGACGATGAAGCCGGACGGACGCTATGAGCTCATCGCAGGCGAACGTCGCCTTCGCGCCACAAAAGTTGCGGGTCTTGAAACCATTCCTTCGCTCGTCCGTTCCGCCACGGAACAGCAGAAACTCGAATTGGCGATTATTGAGAACGTTCAGCGCACGGATCTCAACCCGCTTGAAGAAGCGCGTGCGTATCTCCGTCTTCAGGGCGAATTCAACCTCACGCAAGATGAGATAGGCACACGCGTTGGAAAATCACGGCCGCAAGTTGCGAATATCATTCGGCTCTTGTCTCTCCCGCAGGAAATCCAACATGCGCTCGCCGAGGGGCGCATCTCGCAGTCAAACGCGCGCACGTTGCTTTCTCTCCCGACCGATACGGAACGGATGGAATTGTTCCAGCAGATGCTCGCAGGGAATTTTACGGTGCGACAAACCGAGGCAAGGGTCGGATCTACACGCACGCGTCGGGTGTCGGGCGTCGATCCGAACCTCGTCGCGACCGAAACGAAATTGCGCGAGCATTTCGGAGCCAAAGTCACGATCACGCGTAATCATCGCGGAGAAGGGGAAATCCGCATTTCGTTTTTGAACGAGGAGGATTTAAACGGAATCGTCGGGAAGATTTGCGTCGCTACTTCTTCAACAATTTCCCCGGAATTCTTTTGATCCACGCGGCGATGGAGGAGCGCGCGAATTGACGGATTTTCGCTTTCGCGTGGCGCGTTCTCGCGGATTCCAGCCAGTCCGGATTTGGCCCTTTGCGATTTTTGTCCCTGATAATTTCCACGATGTCGCCGCTTTTAAGCGGGCTGTTGAGCGGAGCCACGACGTCGTTGACTTTCGCGGACGTGCACGTGTTGCCGATGTCCGTGTGAATCGCATACGCAAAATCCACGGGCGTCGAATCCTCCGGAAGGTCGATGACGTCACCTTTCGGCGTGAACACGAAAATACGATCTCTGAACAGATCAATCTTGATTTCCTCGAGCGATTTGAGATATTGCCTCTTGTCCGAAATTTCTTTTTGCACGTCCGCGAGCTGCTCCATCCAGTGGATGGGCGTGTGCGTCGTTTTTCCGCGTTCCGCGCTTTTCGTTTCATCATACGCCCAGTGCGCGGCGATCCCGAACTCCGCAGCTTCGTGCATCTCGCGCGTACGAATTTGGAATTCGACGATCTCGCCATCTTCGCAGAACACGGTTGTGTGAAGCGAACGATAGCCGTTCGGCTTCGGTTGGGCGATGTAGTCCTTGATACGCCCCTTGAGAGGCGTCCACCGACCGTGGATCACGCCGAGCGCCGCATAGCAATCCGCAATCGTCGGCACGATGATGCGGAGCGCGATGATGTCGTAGACGCGAGCGATGTTTCGCTCATTTTTGAGAAGTTTACGGTAGAGCGAATACAGATGTTTCCGTCGTCCGTGCATTTCGAAAATTTCCAGACCCGCGAGCTTAAGATCTTTGCGTGCCGTGTCCAAGATATGTTCAATGTACGCATCTTGTTGCCGCATTGTTTGCTGGGCGATGTTCTTCGCCCACTCATATTCTTTCGGATAGATGTATTTGAACGCCGCATCTTCGAGCCGTCCCTTCATTTCGCCCATGCCGAGCCGGTTCGCGATCGGCGCGAAAATTTCAAGAGATTCGAGTGCGACGCGGTACTGTTTTTTTGGCGGGATCGCGTCGAGCGTCTCGAGGTTGTGCAGACGATCTGCGAATTTAATGATGATCACGCGCACGTCCTCCGCGATGGCGAGAAACATTTTGCGGAGGTTCTCGATGTAGCGTTCGACGCCGCGGTACTTCAATTTGCCGAGCTTCGTGATGCCACCGACGAGTCGTGCGACTTCGTCGCCGAACTGTTCGCGGATTTCCTCGAGCGTTCGTTTGGTGTCTTCCGGAACGTCATGGAGAAGCGCGGCGAGAATCATCACCTGCGGCAAACGCATCTCCGCGAGCGTCAGTGCGGCTGCGAGAGGATGTTCGATGTACAGCTCGCCGTTCGCGCGTTTTTGATTCGCGTGTGCGTTCGCGGCGAACGCAAATACCGCGCGGATCCGTTCCGCGCTCGCGTTCGGGTCGTATCCGATCACGCGCTCGACGAGCGTATCGATCGTTGCAGGCATGGGAGCATCGTACAAGCAGCACGTCGCAGGTAGCAAGTCCCGACGTTCGCAATGTGAAAGAACGCGAGGTTTGGATGCAGACCGTGGTGTCGGTATGGCAAGGAACGACGATCTCTGCTACTCTTTTTTATATATGGATGCATCTCTCGTCACTCCCGAACGCGTCGCTTCGCCGGCGGAACGGCCAGCCATTGAAGCGCCTAAGCGATCTGCAGTTGAGGCGGCGACGGAAACGCCTGAAGCCGCAGCGGCCTTTGTTCAAAAGGTATCCGGTGACGCCGTGGTTTTGGTACGGGATTACACGGAACGGGTCGCACCGGAACTGAAAGAACGGGCAGAAGCGATCGCACAACAGATTACGGGGCTCGCACAACACGCCGATGAGGAGATTGCGGCAGTGACCGGTGAAACGTTGCAGCAAAAGAGTCCGGCGATTGTCGCCGCGGAGTTGATGCAGCGCAAACCCATCGGTGAACGGAAGATGCTTGCAGAAGATCGTGACGCGCTTGAGGCAGCTGAAGCGGATCTTACGAAAATACATGAAGAGGGTAAGAAACCAAGTCCTGCAGTTCGTGCGGCGGAACTCATGCAGCGCAAACCCATCGGTGAACGGAAGATGCTTGCAGAAGATCGTGACGCGC
>CAYHYU010000003.1:11573-27328 GCA_964360885.1 uncultured Gammaproteobacteria bacterium
TTGAGGCAGCTGAAGCGAATCTCACGAAAATATATGCAGAAGCAACAGCTCGTGTGAAGGTAATGCCTACGATATCGATCGGTGAAGTTCCGTCTAAAGTCGCGCGACGGATCACGTCAGAGGATCTCGCAGCTGTCACGGCGCGGAAGATGATCTCCATCGCCGAAAAGATGGGTGCGGAAGAGGGTCCGGAACTGACGGTGAAGGAAATGACTGCAGATGAGGTGATCGAAGCCGAGAAAAGTATCGCGCACGCAGAAGCATCATCGGTTGCAGAGGGAACACGCGTGGCAGAGGCGTCACCAGAAGCAAAAGCCGCCAAAGCGAAAGAGACGGCAGAGGCGGCAAGGGTCGTAGAAGAATCAGATGAGCAACAAGAACGGCTCGAGAGGATCGAAGCGGAATTCACAGCGATGAACGCTGAAGCAGAGCGTTTGTTTGCGGCGGGTGATCACGAGGGTCTTCGGCATCTCGCAGCAGATATGGAAGCGACGATCGACGCGGAAGAGAGAGAAGTCACTGGATGGAAAAGAGAGAATTCGGATCTCGCGCTCGCGCCGAAAGATCAGCTCTACGGTTTTCTCGTCGGTCGAACGCTTCTTGACATTCAGATGGCGCGGCGCGATAGGATTGAGGCGCAGATCGCTCTCATTCAGAAAAAACAGGAAAATGCGAGTCCGCAAGAAATTGCCTCGCTCGAATTGCAGATCGCAAATCTCGACAGCGAGATGAAGAGGAAAATTGGCGATCTTTTGGAGATGAAAGAAAAGAAGCAAGATAAAGGAGAAGCATTTCTTGATGACTATTATGGCAGTGGATATGACGGAGGAGGGTATGGACGAGGAACAGGCGAAGCCGCGCCAGCGAGCAAAACACCAGATCTCACTACGCCTGTGAGAGAAGCGCTCATCTCGACCGCCGAAAAAGCGGCGAATGTCGTTTCAGGTGTGTTCTCACGTTGGATGGATTTCACGGCGACAGGCAAGCACTCGATCGTTGAGGAACTCACCAGATGGAGCAATGAACTCGGATCGTCTGCAAAGGACAAAGAACGGAAATCAAAGCGCCAGCAGAATGATCAGAAAAAGGCCGCGTGATGCGACCTTTTCGTCATTTTATTCTTCCTCGCTATCTCTTGTATAGGTACATCCATCCTTCGGGCAGACAATTTTCGATTTTCCTTTTGCCGTGAGCGTCGGATAACCGCATGTTGGGCACGGTTCGCCGGTCGGTTTGTCCCAAAACGCTTGGTCGCATTCTGGATAGCGGTTGCAGGAGTAGAATGTCTTTCCTTTTTTTGACCGCTTCTCAATGAGTGTTCCTGTTGTGCATTTCGGGCAGACGATCGGTTCACCTTGAGCATTTTGTACCGGGTGCTCGATATTTTTAATCGTCTTGCACTCCGGATAACGCGAACAAGAAAGGAACGGCCCGTAACGCCCGATCTTCTTCACCAGCATCGCGCTGCAGGTCGGACATTTTTCATCCGTCGGCTCCGGAGCAGCTCTTGCTTTTTCCCCGGGGAGCGTCTTCGTTCCTTTGCACTCCGGATAGCGCGTGCATGCGAGGAATTTTCCATATCGACTGCGTTTGACCGCCATCGGGCTTCCACACGTTTCACACGTCACACCCTTGGCGAGTTCCAGCTGTTCTTTGTCAAGTTCTTTTTCCTTTGCTTGAAGTTGCATATGAAAGGGTCCGTAAAACGCCTCAAGGAGCGGCCGCCAGTCCATTTCGCCTTCTGCGATCTTGTCGAGCGACAGCTCCATGCGCGAGGTGAATTCATAATCCACGATATTCGGAAACTCTTTTACGAGAAGATCCGTCACTTCTATTCCGACGGTCGTCGGCGCGAGTCGCTTCTTCTCGTCGCGTTCCACATAGTCGCGGTCGATAATCGTGGAAATCGTCGGCGCATACGTCGACGGACGCCCGATGCCGTTTTCTTCCAGAGCTTTCACGAGTGTCGCGTCAGAGTAACGCGCCGCCGGCTCTGTGAAGTGCTGTGTCGCTTGGATGGATGAGGCCGTGACGGTTTCGTTCTGTTGCAGTTCCGGAAGATATTTGTCCTTGTCCTGGTCCGGATAGAGTTTGAGATATCCATCGAACGTGACGCGTTGTCCCGTCGCGCGGAACAGGGCTCTGCCGCATGTGAGATCCGCGGATGTGCCGAGGAGCTTCGCGTCCGGCATCTGTGTTGCAAGCGCTCTTTGCCAGATCAGTTGGTAGAGTTTGAGCATGTGGGGATCGAGGAATGGCGCGACATTCTCCGGCATCCGTTTCGGATCGGTTGGGCGGATCGCCTCGTGCGCTTCCTGTGCGCCCTTGCTTTTTGTTTTGTAGCGCCGTGGCGATGCGAGGGCATACGCACCGCCGAATTCCATGGTGATGAACGCCGCCGAATCGCCCACGAATTTGTCTGCAAGCGACACGGAATCCGTACGCATATAGGTGATGAGGCCGACCGCGCCCTCGGATCCGAGCTCAATGCCTTCGTAGAGTTTTTGCGCAAGCGTCATCGTCTGTTTCGCGGAAAATCCTAGACGACGGTTTGCATCCTGTTGGAGCGTTGATGTCGTGAACGGCGGCGGCGGCGACGCCTTGCGTTCTTTTGATTCGACGTGCGTTACCGTGAATGGTTTTTTTGCGATCTCTGCGACGATCTTTTCCGCCTCGTCTTTTGTTTTGATCGCCATTTTGTCGAGCGTCTTCCCGTCGAGCGCGTGAAGTTTGCCCTCAAAAATCGCGGCGTCTCTCATCGTTGCAAATACACCGTCAACGGTCCAATATTCCTGCGGAATAAAAGCCGTAATCTCGCGTTCGCGTTCAACAACCAATCTTAATGCGACTGATTGGACGCGCCCGGCCGAGAGTCCGCGCTGGACTTTTCGCCAGAGAAACGGCGAGAGCTCGTACCCCACAAGGCGGTCAAGAATGCGCCGCGCCTGTTGGGCATTCACGAGGCGCTGATCCAAATTTCGTGGGTGCGCAAGCGCTTCCATGATCGCGCTTTCCGTGATTTCGTGGAACGTGATGCGCTTGATCTTATCTGGATTTTCTCCCAAAATTTGCGCGATGTGCCACGAAATCGCCTCTCCTTCGCGGTCTTCGTCCGTCGCGAAGAGGATATGATCGGCCTGTGCGGCGGCTGTTTTCAATTCCTTCACCTTCGTTTTGTGGGCAGTGGGAATCACATACGACGGTTCAAATCCGTGTGCGACGTCCACGCCAATTTTGGCTTTTGGCAAATCTCTTACATGCCCGAAACTCGCCAGGACTTTGTAGCCCGTGCCAAGGAAGCGAGAGATTGTTTTGGCTTTCGTTGGGGATTCGACGATGACGAGATCCATAGCGGATGTTTGAGACGATAGCAGAACTTTTAAGGTATCTACCAGATACAACGTTCGGTGTCAATTCCAATATCTCGATCGCGCATACACATGACCTTCTTGTGCGATGATAAGTCCCTTGAGTTCGAGCGCAACGAGGCGTGCGCAGATTGTTGAGATGGGTTCGCGCAATGCGCGCGCAATCTCATCCGTGTGTAGCGGCGTATCGAGCAAGCCAAGGAGCGTGCGTTCCTCGTCCGTGACGTTGTGCGTGTGAGGAACCGCGGGCTCGTACCCTTGTCGAAGTTGGCTCATCACCGTTTCAGGTCCGGTGCAAGGGATCGCGCCCATCGTGAGCAAGCGATTCGTGCCATACGACTGCGCATGCGTGATCGGTCCCGGTACGGCAAAGACATCGCGATTCTGTTCAAGCGCCTGATGAGCAGTGATGAGTGATCCCGATCCTTCCGCTGCCTCGACAACAATCGTCGCGCGGCATAGTCCAGAAATGATTCGGTTGCGGAGCGGGAAGGAGAATGGCATTGGGAGGATGCCTGGCGAGATCTCTGATAGGATCGTCCCGCCGTTTTTCTCAATTGTCCGTGCGAGCGCGAGGTTTGTGCGAGGGTACATCGCCTCTTCATCCACGCCTCCGCCAAGCACGGCCACCGTGATTCCGTGAGCTTCTAACGCCGCTTCATGCACGATCGTATCGATTCCTCCGGCCATACCGGCCACGATCCAAAATCCTGCAGCTGCAAGGTCGCGGCCGAGCCATGAGGCGACGTATTTTCCATACGGCGTGTGTCTTCGCGTTCCGACGATCGCAACGCCGTCAAGGTCGCGGAGGTCGCTTCGTCCTTTCACGAAAAGCGCGAGCGGAGGATCCGCGATTTGTCGGAGGAGCGGAGGATACTCCGCATCCTCTTTGAGCAGAAAACGGATGTGTTCGCGGTCCAATCGCATGGCGAGATCTTCCGCGCGTGCCGCTTCGCGGAAGGCGATGAATTTTTTCACCACGGCGTCTTTACAGCCACGTCTTCGCAGCGTCTCCGCGTCTACCCGTGATGCAGCATCTCCGTTGCCTCCGAAGAGACGATGCAATGTGTGGAGCGTTCGGCTTCCAAAGCATTCATATGAAGCAAGAAGAAGCCAGCCAAGGCGGGAAGCGTTCCAGGAGTTGACACAATGTGCCTCGCTGTGATCAGGCATGTGGGTACAGTCGTTTTTTGTTCGAGAGGCCTCTCTCTCCACCGCTGCCCTATTTCGGTGTGTGTGTCAATACGGGTTCGGATCCGTTCCACGTGTTCATTGCTTGTGCGAGCCCGTTCGTCGCCCAATTTTCCATCGCATCAGGTGCGCGTTGTATGGCCTTCATCGTCTCTTTCGTGATTGTTTCGAGCACCCACTGCTCCGTAGATTGTGTCGCAGATCCCTCGGCTCGCTCCGTTCGCTCGGGAGGAGGGTGTCCGATCCCGATTCGCAGGCGGGAAAAATCTTTCGTTTCGAGGCGCTCGATGACGGATGAGAGTCCTTTATGCCCGGAGTGTCCGCCCCCGAATTTAAACGCCATGCGTCCCTGCGGGAAATCCATGTCGTCATGTACGATCAGAATGTCTTCCATCCTCACCTTTACAGATGAAGTACACGCCCGTACCGCATTCCCAGAGAGATTCATGAACGTCGTCGGCTTCACGAGCAAGATGGACGTCCCGTCAAGCTTGCCTTTTGCGATGTCCGCGTCCCGTTTTGCGTCATGTGACCATAAAAGATTTCGTTTCTTTGCGAACGTATCGAGCGCCAAAAATCCGGCGTTATGACGAGTATGGGCATATTTTTTGCCCGGATTCCCGAGACCGATGATGAGTTTCATATGGAAAAGTCAGTATCGTCCCACGCGTCTTCCAATGGGACGTTTGCGTCGTGAGACACGTCTCTTCTTTTCTTCTGGCAGATCCGTATAGCGTAAATCGATGTTTTGCGCTTTGAGAACGATCGGCGTCCCTATAAAACCGAACTTTTCGCGTAGGCGGTTTTCAAAATACCGCAACCAGTTCTTGTGGAGCTCGGCTTTTTGTCCGCGCACTGTGACGAGAAATCTCGGCGGTTCGATCCCGATTTGCGCGACGTCGTGAACATAGGGCGACATGGTTCCCGCTTCGGCGAGGGGTTTGTTCTTTGCGATGACCGTCTTTAAAAATTTTTGGAGCGCATTGTAGGTGATCACGCGTCTCCGCTCTTCGCGGATGCGCATCGCAAGATCGAGAAGTTTTTCCGATCCCCGGTTCATCTTTGCGGAGACGAAAATGATCGGTGCCCACCAGAGGAACGGAAAGGATCCTCGAATTTTTGCCTCAACCTCCTGTCCGGTTCGCGTCGTCTTTCCGCCGACAAGATCCCACTTATTCACGATCAGTGCGAGCCCTTTTGTTTCGTCTTTCAACAATCCCGCGAGATGTTTGTCTTGCTGTTTCGGATCCTCCATCGCATCAATCACAAGGAAGGCAACATCCGCCCGGCCAAGAGCATGGCGATTGCGCTCCATGGCCTCGTCTTCAAGGCCGGCTTCGACGCGCGAGCGGCGGCGCATTCCGGCCGTGTCCACAAGCGTCACGGGCTCGCCGTTCCACTCAAGTTCCGTATCCATTGGTTCGCGTGTCGTGTGAGCTACGGCGGAGACGATGACGCGATTCTCACCGAGAATGGAATTGACGAGCGACGATTTTCCCACATTCGGCCTCCCCATGATCACGAGCCGCAGCCCTGCGCGTTCGGCGATTGGCTGTGGCGTTTTGCCGTGCCTCATCAGCTCCTGAAAGACGCGATCGAGCAGATCGCCGACGCCTCGTCCCGTCGCCGCCGAGCAGGGGACTGGTTCTCCAAGACCGAGCGACCACATCTCTTTCGAGAACGCGGCGCCGAGGTTCTTCGGATTGTCCGTTTTGTTCACGACGAGAAGAATACGCGGATTGATTCGTTGTACGCTCTGCGCCAGATCTTTGTCTTGCGGAAGAATCCCATCCTTCGCATCAACGAGAAAAAGAACGAGGTCAGCTTCGCGAATCGCAATGTCCGCGTGCATCAGAATTCCGCGGCCAATTTCATTGCCGCGCTCCGCATCAAGCCCTCCCGTGTCCACGGCCTCGATGCTCTCGCCGCGCCAGATGACGGGCGCGTAGTTTCTGTCTCGTGTCGTGTGCGGAACATCTGAAACCAGCGCCTTTCCGGTTTCTGTGAGTCGGTTCCAGAGCGTGGACTTTCCGACATTTGCGCGGCCGACAATCGCCACGTTTGGCAATTTACGGAGTCGATGTGTCGTCATAGAGGTCATTTCGCGACATGCTTGAGTTGCCGAGGATCACGAGAAATTGGGCAGAGGTCGCATGGAGGTTTTCCTGCGACCCGTCCGGCAGGAGAATCGCCTGTGAGGGCGGCACGGATGCGACGTTTGCGTTCAATATTTTTTTGAGCTTCACGAGCTCGTTGAGTTTTGTACCGTTCGTGAGGTCATAGATCACCGTGCGTTCATAGGTGCGCAGACGGGCGTTTCCGGTTGCGAGCACGTCGTAACCGCTCCGGACGAGAGTATCCGCGATGTGCGAGGCATAGCCCGTCCGCATCGTTCCGTTTTTCACTTCAAGCGTCACGCCTTTGGCGCGCTGTTCTGCGACAAGCTGTTTTTTTACTTCGAACGGATTCGCGATGACTGCGCGAAGATCGGACCAATCCGATTTTTTCGGGAAGAGCATGAAGCCGCTCTCACCCGTTCCGGCAGTGAGTTCTCCATCCGGATCATCCGTGAGAACCTGTGATGTGATTGCGATGTGTGCAAACGATTGCACGTCTGGAAAAAGTTTTACAAGCTCCCACGTCGTAAAATTCGTCTGGACATGACTCGAGATCGCGGACCAGAGATCGGAAATCCGTTTCGGACTCGCGAGGGTTCGAAGGGAGAGCAACCGTTCGCGTACGGCTTTGACAATAAGCTGCTGGCGCCGACTCCGTGCGAAATCAGATCCTTCTCCACCGGCCGCATGTCGCGAACGGGCGTAGTTCAAGGCGCGCGTGCCATCCATATGTTCGACCCCCTTTTTGAATGTCACGCTCGTCCACAGATGCGGAGAAGGTCCATGAGCTTCCGTAGGGAACTGGTAGTCAGTGAAGGTTTTTTCCACATCGACGTCGATGCCCTCGAGCGCGTTGACGAGCTGCGTGAATCCCTTGAAATCGATTTTGATGACACGGTCGATCCGCGTCTCGAAGAGCTTCGCAAACTGTACGGCTGTTTCTTTCGCGCCTTGCCCCGGCGATGTGGATTCTGCATAGGCATTCACGCTGTTTATTTTTTCAAATTGCCCGCCTCCTAACGGGTACGCGAGATCGCGTGGAATTGAGACCAGGCCGAGATGTGTGCGCGCGCGATCGTATGACGCGAACAGGATGGTGTCCGTGAGTTCCGGTCCATCGTGACCTTCGCCGCCGATTCCGAGAATGAGCACATTCAACCGTCCATCCGGAGTACGAAAGATGTCCTCGGCGGATCCCTCATTGTTCCACACAAGTTTTCGTAAATCTGTGAGCGAAAAGAGTGCGCCAACATCGCTCCAGACGTTGACTCCTCGCGTCGCTGCTCGGTACGACGCGTCTGCTCCGAGCATGGCGAGAAGACCCACGAGGAGCGTAAAAACACCCGCCACAAGCACCGTGCCCCGGCGAGCTTTTCGTTCCGCGTCCGTCGCGAGAAAATTGATTTTATGCCGCGTCTGTTTCACAGACGCGAGTGTAACAGATTCTGTCAAGATGATCCAGTAGTGCTATACTCCCTTCATCTATGCGTGTTGCGTTTTTTTGGATCCGTGAACATAGAGCGCGCATGTTTTGGGCGTTCCTTTTCACGATCACCGCTTGTCTGTTTTTCCTGAAAGTGACGCATGCGCAGGATCTTTCCAACACGATCGACCTCATTATTTGGAACTTTGTCCTCATCATCCAGTGGGGCATCCGTATGGTCGGCGATCTTGTGTTGTTTTTGGTCTCATTGCTCGTGAGCGCCGCAAGGTACAGCAACTTCGTTCGTGCGTATCCCGTGGAAACCGGGTGGGTGCTCGTCCGCGACGTTGTGAACATGTTTTTCATCGTCGTCCTGCTTGTGGTCGCGTTTTCCACCATCGTCGGATACCAGCCGCTTCATTACAAAGGAGTCCTTCCCAAGCTCCTGCTCATGGCCGTACTCATCAATTTTTCAAAAACGCTCATCGGGCTCCTGATCGATTTTTCACAGGTCGTGATGCTCACGTTCGTGAATGGGTTCCAAGCCGCGGCTGGCGGAAACTTCATCAATGCGCTGAAGGTGACGAAAGTGACGCAGCTCAATAGGGCATTAATTGAAAAGCAAGCGAGCTCCCTCGGTACCGACCAGTCGCCTGTCCAAAACTTAAGTAACATTCTCATCGCATCCCTTCTCGGACTCGCAATGATGGTCCTCGCCGCATCCACGATTGCGGTGCTTGTCATCTATCTCCTCGTGCGTATCGTGGGACTCTGGATTCTCCTCATCATGTCGCCGATCGCGTTTTTTGCTCTTGCGTTGCCGGACAAAATGAAAAAGGCGCTGTCCGCGTTCACGGATGATTATTGGAGCAAGCTCTCCGCGCTTCTCACCGGCGGCCCGGTCGTCGCATTTTTCTTGTGGCTCGCGCTTGCGACCGCGCAAGGCAAGCCCGAAGAACTGAACTTTTATCAATCGCAATCCTCACAAGAAGAATCATCTATTACCGGAGATATATCTGCCGCCTATGAGGGAGTTGGCATTTCGGAGGCAGGAAAGCCCGAAGAGATGGCATCCTTCCTTGTCGCGATTGTGATGTTGCTTACGGGTCTTTCGACTGCGCAGTCGATCACCAATAAAGTTGCGCCCCAAGCGCTTGGCGCCGCGCGTGCCGTGAGTGGCGCGGCGCTTGGGCTCACGCGGTTCGCGGCGAAAACAACCGCACGCACGGCTCTTCGCGCGGGCGTTGGTACGGCACGCTTCGCCGGAGGCGCAATTGAACGCCGACTTGGCGTAACGGAACGCCTCGGAAAATTTGGTCTTTCCGCAGGCCGCGTTCCTCTCATCGGCGGTCTTGCGGCTCGCGCAGGGGCACGACTTACGGCTGTATCCGCAGAACGCCGCGCAAAGATCGCGGGAGAGATCGAGAAGGCGACCAAACATCTCACGCCCGCGCAAAAGATGCAGTATCTCCAATCCCGTGCACGGGCGGAGGCGCTTCCGCTCATCGGCGATCGAGAAACGCGGCAGGTGATTGAGAAGCAGAGCTTGGCGCTCGGGATGTCGCGTCCTGGAGTCACGATGAAAAAAGACCGTCTTGAACAGGACTATTACAAGAAGAACAACATTGATCCGGCCAAAGCAACGGGCGCGGAGAAGAAGGCAGCAAAAGGATATGCGGATGCTCACGCGCGCCGCGAAACCTCGAAGGAGTATGATTCTGCCATCAAGATGGCGAAAGAGCGTGGAGATACGGAGTGGATGGGTAAGCTCGAAGAAGAACTTGAAGCAGACCCCACGAAGAACAATGATTACACGGAAATCCAACGAAATATTGCAAGCAAGGACTATCAAGAGGTTTTGCGCAAGGTGAAGGCGGATGCCTATGCGGATTTCGCCACCGCAGCATCGGTTGCGGAGTCATTCGGATTTTTGGATGAGCACGGAATTCCAAAATCAACGGCTGAAATAGAAAAACTCGATGCGTGGAAAAAGCTTGCAAAATCCCCCCAGCGCGCCAAGCTCATGGAGGCGCAGCTCGCTCATTTTCGCGGTGCTGGCGCTGGAACGCTCCGAACGCAGCTCGCAGCGCTTCATGGCGTCGAGGGGGCGGCAGAAAAAGCCGCGGCGGAGCGGTACCATCTCGTCGGCAATCCTGCGGGCGGCTACCAGGCGCTCGTGACGGGAACGGCGGGAGCCGCGGCCGTTGGCGTTCAAGCGCCAGTCGTACCGATCACTTTAGCGCAGGCAAGTGCGGCAGGCGCAACCCCCGAGGCAATCGCGGCTGCAGAAGAAGAGATACCAATAACGGTAGAATGGACATCGGAAGCTGTGGTGGCTGCATCTGCCGGTAGCGCTATTGCAGCCGAAATGTCGTTCCCTGTGATACCTGATTTGGATCTTCCACAGCCGAAGACTGCACCGAGTGTTTCTTCTGTTGAAGTTCCGAAAAAAGTTGAGAGAAAAATACGGGCAAGGACGTCGGGCAACCCGTTAAGGACGTCGGGCAACCCGTTTATGTATAGTGCAAATCGCAAGTTTTTCAGTGCTTTGGCAAATTCACCAGTAGAAAAACTTCATTTAGAAAAACTAGATGAAACACAGTTGCAACATCTGGGTGAAGTTGCAACGGACGAGGCTGTGTGGAATTCAGACATCGTAAATAATTCCAAAGAAGATCTGAAAGATATCAAGAAGGCATATAGCCAATACGTCAAAAAAATGGAAATAGATGATGAGAATAATCGTGAATGGAATATCAAGCAGGGGAAAGAATGGAAGCGAAAACCCATGAGTGCCTCAGACTATGAGAAAACAGCAAAAGAATATTTGGAGAAATATGGAAAAAAACTTGAAAATAACAAGAAAGTCGAAGAAAAAATTCGAACGATGCTCGAAGAGCGGAAGAAAGGGAAATGATATTGATCATTCATGAACGAAAAACGTGCGCATTATAGTTCGTTTAATGAGCTGCCAGGCGTAGTCCGACTTTTCTTGTTTTCGAAGATGTTTTCAGATGCGGATGTGGAAATACAAAAACTGCATTCCTTATCTGCTGAACAGACCACATTATTGGGCGACAAAATCATGGACGCGATCTTTCACGATATCTCGCTTCCGCAAGCGGTCGCGGATATCAAAACTAACATCGTACCAAACTCCGTAACGGAAGACAAGTGGCCTGCGTTTCTCGCAGATTTTTTGAAACTCGAGGCGTGGCCGTTGCGTGAGTTATTTGGCGATGAACTCTCGCAAGTTCTCAACGACAATAAAATCACCACGGTCGGCTGGCCGCCGTTCCGCGTGTATCTGAAGCCGTTCACGTACGGCGGCGCCGCATCCGAAATCGCACACGCAGTCGGCATTTCGCTCACGGGAGGCAAGATTCGGGAACGGTTGCGCGATCTCGTCATGACGAAAGTAAAAGGAGTTCGCATTGACAGCCAAGTCAAGGAAACGCTCACGCGTGCCGTGGATTTCGGCGGTATCGGATTAGATCCCTCAACTGCAGACAAAACGATCGCAATCCTGAACACGCTGCTTGGATCCGTACGCATCATGTCCGAGGAGGAGTATGCCGACAATCTCGCGGAAGAAAGTCAAAAATCGTCCCGCCTGCGGAACGGGATCCCGCCAAAGGCGGGAAAAATCGAAAGTCAACAGTCGGATGCAACGCCCGAGGAGACGGAAATCGAAGCGATCAAAATGAAGAATGCCGCCGTCCCCCGCGCCGCCGCGAGCGTTCTTGATCAGGCGATGGAAGCCGTCTATGGCACGATCGCGGACAAGCCCGCGGATGAATATCTCGCAAATCGCCTTCAGCACATCATTTCCTCTCGGCTCCGCGATGTGCGGAACGACGTTGAACTGCGTCAACTTCTCGAACGCGACATGAAGGTCGGCGGACTCGGAATGTCAAAAGAGGCGGCGATGAAACTCGGCGCATACATTGAGGAAGGATACAAGACATTTCATGATCAGATCATGGAAGAAGAGAAGAAAAAGCTCGCGGATCAGATGGAGGAGCAGAAGCGAAAGATCGTAGAGCGAAAAAAACGAGAAGCCGAGGAACACGCGCAGTGGTACCGCGAAAAGATTCTCGCACGCACGCACGTGAAAGACGCGCAGAAGCAATTCGTGGATCGCCTCAAAGCGACGATGACTCCGATGGATGTGAAAGAGAAGCGCGTCGAAACCGAGAAATACGGCGAATTGGTTCCGGCTCCTGCCGCCTTTGTCACACCATCAACCTCTGCAATTCCTGCTGTCCCTGCACCCTCTGCCATCAAGGTCTCAAAGGCCACGGCAGATATGGCAGCCGTTCCTGCCGCGCCGAAACCGCGCATGGAAGACGTGAAATCTGCGGCGCCGCGGCTCATGGGACCGGTACAGGAACTCAAGGCGCTCACGCTTTCGGAGTTTCGCCGTCTCGCGAAGGAGCCGGAGCAGGCCGCAGAGAAAATCATGGAGAAGATCGACACGCTGGGGCAGGAATCGTTTGAGCGGCGCGTAGAAGGGATCAAGGCGTGGCAGCAATCCGGCATTGAGCAATCGTATATGGCTCTCATTTCCGAATCGTTCCGCTTGGGAAAGTCCATCGCTGCACTCGCGGAGGAAAAGCGCGCGCAGGGCGAGGATGTCCCAAGTTCTGCAGAACTCGCAGCTATCATTTCCTTGAATAGTAAGTTACACTTTTAAAGAACCTCCGAACAATGCGATCATGCCCGAAAAATTCATCGTTCCACAATTCATCGATAAAGAAGATCAAATTCTCGGACCCATCACCGTCCGGCAATTTTTGATCCTGCTCGTCACGACCTTCTGTATTTTCATTTTTTATAAGCTTCTTGCGTTCCCCTATTTCGTCGGCTCGGCCCTTCTTCTTGCCATTTTTTCCGGAACGTTCGCCTTTATGAAGATCAACGGACAGCCGTTTCATGTGTTTTTCGTGAACTTCCTTCAAACCTCTATTCGGCCGCAGCTCCGCATATGGGATAAGCGTCCGACGGACGCGGAGCTTCGTGTCTGGATCGCCTCTGCGCAAGTCGCGTCTGTGCCGCACGTGACTGCGGTGAAACCGCGGCCCGACTCAAGCCGTCTCCGCGATCTCTCGCTCATCGTGAATACGGGAGGGGTGTATAGGCCGGATGAGGAACTCTTATGAACAATCTAGATTCTAGATTCTAGATTCTTCCCAATATGCAGAGCAAGAAACTCGCCGGCGCAAAGCCAGGGGTGCCCTCCCAGCGGTTTTTGGACATCTCGGAAATCCGGGAGGACGTCGCCGTGATGAAAGACGGAACTCTCCGCGCCGTTCTGCTTGTTTCGAGCATCAATTTTGCGCTCAAATCCATGGATGAACAGAATGCGATCGTGCAAGCGTATATGCAGTTTTTGAACGCGATCGATTTTCCCATCCAGATCGTCATCCAGTCGAGACGCATGAACATCGATACGTACCTTCGTCGTTTGAGCGAATCCGAGCGGACGCAAACGAATGAACTTTTGCGCCGACAAATTGGGGATTATCGCGACTATGTGCGTCAGCTCGTGGAACTCGCGGAGATCATGCAGAAGAAATTTTTCGTCGTCATTCCGCTTGACCCGGCGGGCGGCGCGGCCGGACAAAAGGGGTTTTTTGCGCGCCTCGGCGAGATTCTTTCACCTGCAGGCGCGATGAGCGTGTCGGATGAGCGGTTTAAGAAGAACAAGGAATCACTCATGCTCCGCGTCGGCACGATTACGAGCGGGCTCCAATCCATGTCTCTCAACGCCGTCATGCTCGATACGCAGTCGCTCATTGAACTGTATTACGTCATGTACAATCCAGAGCTCTTCGAGAACCAGCGGATGACGGACGTACGAAAATTACAGATTGAAGGATAATTTTTATGGCGATCAACGTTCAAGAAGAAAAGAAGTTCGAGGCGTCGGCGCTCACGGTCGGCGGAATTGGGTTTGAGAAAGGCGACACAAAGGACGAGCAACTCAAGAAACAAGCGGCGGATACCGTGCTTCTCGAAGAAGAACGCATCTATCGCAAAGGTGTCGCGTCGATCAAAGATCTCATCGCGCCGAGCTCCATGAAAGTCGAGCCGAGTTTCGTGCGTCTCGGCGACGTCTGGTGTCGCACGCTCTTTATTGTCACATATCCGCGCTATGTGACGGTCGGCTGGGCATCGCCCATCATCAATCTGAACGCGCAAATGGACATCGCGATGTTCTTTTATCCCATCAAGGCGGACGTCGTCTTGAAACAATTGAAAAAGAAGGTTGGAATTCTCGAGGCGCAGATCACATCGGATGCGGAATCAGGCAAGCCGCGTGATCCTATTTCGGAAACCGCGCTTCGCGACATCGAAGGGCTTCGTGACGATCTCACGCAGGGGATCGAGCATTTTTTTCAGTTCGCGTTTTACGTCTCGTTTTATTCCACGTCGCTCGAAGAGCTTGAACGGCTCTCAAACACGGTCGAATCCACGTTCGGTTCCATGTTGATCTACACGCGCCGCGCGTATTTTCAGGCAGAGCAAGGATTCAACTCCACGATGCCCGTGGGGAACGACGAACTCATGATCACATTCAACATGAGCACGTCGCCGCTTGCCTCGTCGTTTCCATTCACCTCCGCGGAGCTCACGTCCGATAGCGGCATTCTCTATGGCATTAACAGGCACAACAACTCGCTCATTATCTTCGACCGATTCTCGCTCCCAAATGCAAATGCCGTCATTTTTGCGACATCCGGCGCGGGAAAGTCCTATGCGATCAAGCTTGAAATCCTCCGGTCCATGATGCTCGGCACAGATGTGATTGTGATTGATCCGGAGATGGAATACAAACACCTTTCCGATGCGGTGGGCGGGACATTTATTAACATTTCGCTTTCATCCTCCGCGAAGCTCAACCCGTTCGACTTGCCGCGTCCGGCTGGGGAGTCCGTCTCCGTCGAAGACATCATCCGAAGCGCAGTCATCACAGTGAAAGGGCTCCTCCGGCTCATGCTCGGCAAGCTCACGGTCGCAGAGGACTCGATCCTCGACCGTGCGCTTCTCGAAACGTATGCAAAAAAAGATATCGTACCCGGCGCGGACCTCTCAATCGTCGAGCCGCCGATCCTTTCTGATTTTCAGGACATTCTCGAAGGCATGGAAGGAACGGGCGATCTCGTGCTTCGACTCAAGAAGTATACGGAAGGAACGTTTGCAGGACTCCTCAATTCACCGACGACCGTCAAGATGACGAACCAGCTCATCGTGTTTTCCGTACGCGATCTCGAAGATGAACTTCGCCCCATTGCGATCTACACGATTATCAATTACATCTGGAACGTCGTGCGATCTGAACGGAAGAAACGGCTTCTTGCGATCGACGAGGCGTGGTGGCTCATGCAGCACGAAGAGTCAGCGAAGTTTATTTTCGCGCTCGTGAAGCGCTGCCGCAAATACTATCTCGGCATCACAACCATCACGCAGGATGTGAACGATTTTTTGACGTCGCCATACGGCCAGGCGATCGTGACGAATTCTGCCATGCAGTTGCTCCTCAAGCAATCGCCAGCGGGGATCGATCTCATCTCGCGCGTTTTCCTTCTGACACAGTCCGAGAAATATCTTCTCCTCGAATCCGGCCGAGGCGAAGGGATCTTTTTTGCGGGA
>CAYHYU010000004.1:0-25294 GCA_964360885.1 uncultured Gammaproteobacteria bacterium
CGCAAGACGGAACTCGCGCTCTTGTCTCTCGACGGTGCGCTCTTTGTTTTTATCCCAAAAATGATAATCACCACCACACCTTTCGTCGCTGCGAAGAGGTGTGCAGGGTGATCAAAGACGTAGCGTGGAAGAGAAGGGAGCGGTTACCTCGCGACAGGCCACGAGGGTCCAGTCGTCGCTCCACGTACCGGTGAAGTCATCTAGCGTAAGCAGACAATTCCCGGCATCGTTGTAAAAGTACGGGATGCAGATCTTGTCCGATTTCGAAGCAAGATCGCGATAGCAAAAGTCCTTCGATGGGATCGTCGCAAAATAACCAGAGGGCTTCTTTTGCGTGATCCACGAAAGAAACACTCCCGTATTGCCATCTGCGCCCAACCATCGAAACTGATCGATGATCTCCGGCGTCTCGACTCGCCTTTTCGGAGTCCACGTCACCACCTCAAAACACCGCGTGCGAACCTCGACAACCCGCCCCGACGAGCCGCGGATAAAATTCCAGCCAAGGAATTCGGGGTCAAATCGAGTGGGTTGAAGCCTCTTCCTCGCCAACGCAACGAGTTCGAAGGGCGAAAGATCTGGCACGACGATGATGTCGGCCGGATCGTGGATCTGGCCAACGTCGTCTATTGCCATGAGAACCCTCCTGAAGCCGCCGTTCTGACACAATCATCCTCCGCGACCATGCGAAAGACGATCTCATCATTTGTTGAAAAACGGCGTTTCTATCCCGAAAACATATCTACCATAAACGCGAAAAATGATCAACTGGGCTTTCTTGTTTGTTTCGTCAGAACACAATGCTACCATAGCATCTCATGAAAGATATCTGGACCATCACGGCACAAGATGCGGGCGCTCGCCTCGATGTTTTTTTGACCCGCAAGATGCCGGAGACGACGCGCAGCCAGATCGCAAAACGGATCAAAGAAGGGTCTGTAACGGTGAATGAAAGAGCGGCGACCGTGCATCGATTTTTAAAAGTGGGAGATGTGGTGGAAACCACCCCCCTACCCCCTCCTTTTCCAACCGAAGGAGGGGGTGTTGCTCCTCCTGCGGTTGAACAGGAGGGGCAGCCGACGAAGGAGGCGGGGTGGTTGTCAAGAGATGTGGCAATCATCGCTGAGACGGCGGATTGGATCGTCCTCAACAAACCATCAGGCCTTCTCGTCCATCCGGATGCAAAAACGCAAAACGGCACATTGGTTGATTTTTTGATTGCGCACGATCCCGCAATTGCGAAGGTTGGCGAAGATCCATCGCGGCCCGGCATCGTGCATCGAATCGATCGCGAAGCAAGCGGTCTCATGGTCATCGCAAAGACGCAAGACGCATTCGATGATTTGAAACGTCAATTCGCGGAGCATACGATTGAAAAAAGATATCTCGCCCTCGTGTATGGCGAGATGGAAAAAGAGGAAGGCGATATCAAATTTAAAATCGCACGCTCAAAAACAAAACAGCGCATGGCGGCGCGGCCCGAACAGGAGGAAGGAGGCAAAGTCGCGTGGACGCACTATCGCGTCTTGCGACGATTCCGCAACGCGACTCTTCTGGAACTTGAAATTTTGACCGGGCGCACGCATCAAATTCGCACGCATCTTCTTGCGATGAACCATCCGATCATTGGCGACGCACTCTACAAACGACGACGGGAAGATCGGAACATCCAAGCAGCACGCTTGATGCTCGAAAGCGTGCATCTCGGCTTCCGCGATCCCGCAACGGGCGAGCAAAAAGAATTCGACCTCCCCCACGACCCCGAATTCGACACGACGATCACGCTCCTTTCCTAATTCCTTACTGCTTGCTACGTGCTTCTATGATTCTCTCCATCTCCGGCGTTCCCGGCTCTGGGAAAACAAGCGTCGCAAAAATTCTTGCGAAACGTCTCGGCGTGACGTTCTACTCGATCGGCGGCCTGCGCGGAAAAATGGCTTTGGAACGCGGCATGACAATCGACGAGTTAAACAAGATCGGTGAAATCGACGCGACGACGGATACGCCTGTGGACGACTATCAGCGTGAACTTGGAAAAACAGAAGACAACTTTGTTATTGAAGGGCGGCTTTCGTGGCATTTTATTCCGCATTCGTACAAAATTTTTCTCCAATGCGAACTGCGCGAAGCGGCGCGAAGAATTTATCTTGCCCGTCATCTCAAAGGGTCTGAAGAACGCAGCGATGAACCGCTCTCTGCGAGCGTGAAGGATGCGGAGCACGACATTGCAGCACGCATGGCCTCCGACGACCTGCGTTACAAGAAGTACTACGGCGTGAACTATCGCGATCCATCGCAATACGATCTCATTCTTGATACAACCGCGATGCACAGTGCAGAGGAGACGGTGGAGGTGATTCTCGCGCATCTTCCGTCACCTTGACGGTCTTCTTATCTTCTCGTAACCTTGTCGCATTATGGCAGATACTCAAAAATTTGCAGTGATTCAGCCGATGGACGTACGCACTGGAATGCAGATCCGTGTCCATCAAAAAATTAAAGATGTGACCTCAAAAGGTGAAGAAAAAGAGCGCATTCAGGTGTTTGAGGGGCTTGTGCTCAAGGAAGGAGGGAAAGGTATTTCGAAGACCATGACAGTCCGTAAAATTGCGGAAGGGATTGGCGTAGAGCGTATATACCCCATCTTTTCACCGATGATCAGCAAGATAGAACTTGTGCGGCAATTCAAGGTGCGACGCAAAAATATCAGCTTCGTGCGCGGCTCGAAGAAGAAGTTGCGAGAAATCAAGAAATAGGACTGAACGAATCACGTCGCATCTCGTATCTGTTTTCGGACACATGGTGGGTGAGGAGAGAATCGAACTCTCATGAGATTGCTCCCGCAGGATTTTGAGTCCTGTGCGTCTGCCAATTCCGCCACTCACCCGTCATGTGCTCAAAAAAGAGTATTGCGCATGAATCATTTTTGCACGCGAACGATACCCATCTCGCCTTGATCCGTCAACGTACGCATCGCGTCGCTGGGAGATCGTCCGTCGTTGTTTTTATCCAAACAACTCCTTCCGGAGCTTCGTCTTCACGTCCACGCCCTTTGCGACAAGAAGCGATGCAATCGCATCCATGAACGGCCGCGGACCGCACATGTAACATTCAGCGTTCGAAACGTCGTGGACATGGCGATCAAACATGGCGGCATCCAGACGACCGTTTTCTCCATCCCAGTTCTCGCTTCTTTCACCGGTCAGAAGAAACACGACGTGAAAATTCGAATGCGACGTCGCGAGCTGTCGAAGCTCCTCCTCGTACGCGATGCTTGCCGGCGAACGATTTGAGTAGAAGAGGAGAATGTTGCGCGGTGTCTGCGTGAGCAGGACTTCACGGATCATGCTTCGGAGCGGCGTGATGCCGATTCCTCCGGCGAAAAAAACAAGCAGGCCATTCTGCGATTGAAGCGCACTCTCCTTTGGAGAAGATGTGCTCCATTCGTTCAGGGTAAAGACCCCGAACGGACCTTGGATTGTCACGTGATCGCCCGCGCCGAGTGTTTGCATCAGTCGCGAAAAGCTTCCGTACACTTTCACCGCGAGCTCTATCGTGTGCGTGGATTCGACAGGAGCGGAGGCGATGGAGAACGCCACAGCGCGACGATGGGGAACCGGATCATGAGAAATCCTCACGCCAACCCATTGGCCAGGCACAAACGAAAATATCGGCTTCCCATCATCCGGTGTGAGCGTGAGCGAGAACATCTCAAGCGCAAGCGGACTGTTCGCGATGACACGGAACGGACGCTGTTCAGACGCCGACATACCTACAATGCAATTTCCGTTCCGTCGTCTTCGTAGAGTTTGATCGCAAACACGGGGCAAGAGCGTGCGGCCTCGATGATTATTTCACGCGCATCCATCTCAGTCGTCGAGTCGGAGATTGTGACGTCATTCATGAGGCCGATTTTTGAATTCTCTTTTGACTCGTTCAAAATATACGCTTTTCCTTCTTGGTTCAACGCAAACGTTTTCGCGGCGATGACGACGCACGATGCCGCTCCGATGCACACATCTTGGTCTAAGACGATTTTCATGAGAAGACTGTACCCAAGACGTGATCGTTCTGCAACGCCTTGACGTTGCAACGATAACGCGTCCAGAATTTTGGATGATGGATTAGGCGTACGAGATGAAACCAACGCCGTATGATCCGCGGCGGTTCTTGATGATGCGCAAGTTCATGGCAGATGACGCGAAGGATCGCGTCGAGCTTTCGCGGCTTCATCGTTCGCGGCGTGTAGAGATCGACCGTGATTGTCTTCTCGCCCATTTTTGTATACCCAAGACGGAACGATCTCAATTTCCCGCGACCACGCACGCGACGGCGAAGCGGTTGTAATTCAAACCCCGGCATTTCGAGCACACCGCACGCGCGGCGGAAGAGATATTCGACACGCGCTTCATGACGTGGATGAACAAGGTCTGACATAGAAGGAGAATAGCACTCAACCCGTATTCGCGCGCGTTGCACAAGTAAGCAGATCGCGATATGATCGCATTCTATGGATCACGGTCATTTGCACAAGGTTCTTGCGCATTGCCCGCTTTGTCAAGCCGCATATCCATCCTCGGATGTCCGGCTTCTCGGCGAAAAAGGGACTCTACGACTCTTTCATTGCACATGCAATTCTTGCGGTCACGCGGTGCTCGCCGTTGTTCTTGAGACGTCCGGATCTGTGAGTTCTGTGGGTCTCGTGACCGATCTTGAGGTATCGGATGCGTTCCACTTCCAGAACGCAAAACCCGTTACGTCTGACGAATGTATCACATTTCACCAGCTGCTCGAACTCGATAGCGCGGGGTTTTGCCGTCGCCTGCTTGACATGCACACCTGATTCATCTAAGATCGGCTGTACGCACAAATCTTTATTTTCGTATGTCCTACGCTCTCGCCGTTCTGCCACGAACTGAACTTGGCAGACAAGCAAAACATCTCCATGCACGCAGCGAGATCCCTGCGGTGCTGTATGGTCATGGAATCGAGTCGCAAGCGATCAAAGTCAAACGCTCGGAATTTTTAAAGCTCTATCGCGTGGCCGGGACATCATCCCTCATCGATATCACGGTGGACACTTCCATGCCCGTAAAAGCGCTCATTCAAGAGGTGCAGGTGCATCCTGTTTCCATGGATCCGTATCACATCGATTTTCGTCAGGTTCGCATGGATGAAGCGCTTGTTGTTGACGTGCCGCTGAAGTTCGTCGGAGAGTCGCCAGCTGTCAAGGAACTCGCGGGCACACTCGTGCATCCGATTCCGTCCGTACAGGTGAAATGTCTTCCGGCGGATCTTCCGCACGAGATCGAAGTGGATCTCGCATCGCTCAAGACGTTTGACGATGCGATCACGGTCGGTACGCTTGTTCTCCCGAAAGGCGTTGCGGTGCTCGATGATGTGAACGCGACGATCGCAGTTGTGATGCCCCCTCTCACGGAAGAACAGTTGAAGAAGATGGAAGAGGAAGGGAAGGCGGGCGACGTAACGGCGATTAAGACCGAAGCGGATGAGAAGAAAGCCGCTGAAGTCGCGAAAGATGCGGAAGAAAAAGCAGCGACGGCAGAAACGGCAAAATAAATCGAATATCGATGGAGCACGGACCACGAAAACTCACCATTCCGATCGAGGTGTTTCTCAAACGGTCATGGCCGCTTCTTGCGTTTGTGGCCGTGTTGGTGTTTCTGGCAAGCGGCGTGCTCTTGTGGGTTGCCGTGTCTGGAGTAGGTAGGAAGATGATTCACACGCGAGTCGCAAATTCTGATTCGCATGTCGCGACCTCTTCTGTCGTTTTGGCGCCAAGAATGATTGATGGCGTGCGTGTTCCCGCGGCAGAAGCGAATCTCCTCTCCTTTGCCGTTATGGTCGACAACCATGCGGATGCGCGCCCCTCGGCAGGACTTGCAGCAGCGAGTATCGTATTTGAATTTCCTGTCGAAGGCGGTATGACGCGATACATGGCGATCTACGATGCGACGACGACCGTCGATGTCATTGGCCCCGTGCGAAGCGCGAGGCCATATGGCGTTGAGATCGCGAACGCGCTCGGCGCCGTGTACGCGCACGTTGGCGGGAGTCCGAAGGCGCTCACGCAGATCTCATCGCTCTCACAGTTTCGCGATCTGAACGAGTTCTCGCATGGAAAATATTATTGGCGATCCGGAAAGCGTTTTCCTCCGCATAATGTCTACACACGAACAGATCTCCTTCATGCCGCCGCCATGGCTAAAGGATGGACAGCTGAATTCGTGCGTGGCTGGAGATTTACGGATGAGGATCCGCTTGAAAGCTCTACCGGAACAGCTCGCGGATACACGAATGGTCCGCACGTCCCTGTGGGCGGGATTATTGACGCGCAATGGACGTATCTCCGCAACGCGAATACGTATGAACGATCTCTACATGGTTCTCTTCACACAGAACTCGACGGCAGCCGCGTCACTGCGAAGAATGTCGTTGTTCTCCTCACGGATGCGGACATCATTGACACGGAGGGTCGTCTGAAACTCCGCACAACAGGAAAGGGACGCGCGCGCCTGTATCGCAACGGGCGCGTTTCGGATCTCGTGTGGCGCCGTACGCCGGGGAGTTTTTTCGAGTTTGAAACCGTTGACGGTGCGGGTGCGAGTTTCGTCCGCGGAACAACATGGGTCGACATCGTGACGTCGCAAAGCATGTTTGACGCTCTGGAAAAATAAAAGCATTTGTATGCGCACACGCTCCTATCTCATTACAGGCAAGACGCCGCTGCGTGGCGAGGTCAGTGTTCCTGGCGCAAAAAACGCGGCGACAAAGGAACTTGTTGCGGCGTTGCTTGCACATGAATCCGTGACGCTTCTGAACGTTCCCAAGATTGGTGACGTCGAGGTTACGATGGGGATGCTTTCGGCGCTCGGCGCACGCGTGACGTCGAAAGGGAGCCGTGTGACGGTGAACGCCGCGACACTTAAGACCCCGAAGGTCGCAGAAGCGTTCAGCCGCAAAAATCGCATTCCGATCCTGCTTCTGGGCCCTCTGCTTCATCGTTTCGGATCAGCCGTGATCCCCGCGCTCGGAGGAGATACGATCGGCGCGCGGCCTCTGAACTTTCATCTTGATGCATTGAAACACATGGGTGCGGAGATCATCACAAAGGACGGCGTGGTCATCGCAACGGCGAAACGGCTCACGGGCGCGCGGATCGAACTCCCTTTTCCATCCGTTGGCGCAACGGAGAACATCATGCTCGCGGCGGTCAAAGCGCACGGCACGACGATCATTCGAAATGCAGCGGTTGAATCGGAAATCATGGATCTCGCGCGGCTGTTACAAGCGATGGGGGCGATTATTCATCTCGACGTGAACCGCACGTGGGTGATCGAAGGCGTTGAATCTCTCCACGGCGCGACGCACCGTGTGATTCCGGACCGGCTTGTCGCCGCGTCTTTCGCCATTGCGGCCGCGGTTACGGGCGGAGACATTTTTGTCCGCGACGCGGATCAGGAAAGTTTGATGTCATTCTTGAATGCGCTGCGTCGTGTGGGTGTGCCATACGACGTGCGCGAGGACGGTATACGATTTATGGCACCGAAACGGATCTCGCCCATCGTGCTTGAGACGGACGTCTTTCCAGGTTTTTCAACGGATTATCAACAGCCGTTCGTTCTCTTACTCACACAGGCGGATGGCGTTTCCGTTGTGCATGAAACGGTCTATGAGGATCGCTTCGGATACACGGACGCGCTTCGGAATATGGGCGCGAAGATTCAGCTTCACAAAGAATGTCTTGGCTCAAAGCCGTGCCGTTATACGAACCGTGATTATCGCCATAGTGCGATCATCTCTGGATCGACGCCGCTTCATGCGGCGGACATCGTTATTCCGGATATCCGCGCGGGATTTTCGTATCTCATCGCCGCACTGATCGCGAAGGGCACATCACGTCTTACGGGCATCGAACATATCGAACGCGGGTATGAGGATATCATCGGGAAATTGAAAAAACTTGGAGCGAAGATCAAGGTCGTGTAAGGATTGACTCACGGAAGACAATATCGTATGCTCGCGTCGTTTGGCCCCATCGTCTATGCCGACACTCCGGTCGGCACCCCGATCCCCGACGTTTTGTCGGGGTATCGGGGTCGGTTAGGACAGCGGCTTTTTGCCGACGTACAGTCGGCATCCCGACCGTCCGACATCCGTCGGACGGTCGGGGCAAGCCGATCCTCTAATCTTTTATGCCACATACGTACATTCTAAAAACTGCAAATAATGGTTATTATGTCGGGAGCACGGATGATCTAGAAAAACGACTTCAAGCACATCGACTCGGTAAGGTAAAAACAACAAAATCCAAACTGCCAATCACGCTCGTGTATGCAGAACCGTTCTCTGCTCGAGGTGCAGCACAACGCTTAAAAAATCATGGCATAGTATCCCATCACCCGTGGCCCCATCGTCTATCGGTTAGGACAGCGGCTTTTCAAGCCGTTAAGAGGGGTTCGACTCCCCTTGGGGCTACCAACGCGATCTCTTCATGGCATGTAAAATTCATGGTGGCTATGGTGTAATGGCAGCACAGGAGGTTGTGGTCCTCCTAGCGAGAGTTCGATCCTCTCTAGCCACCCCAACAAAAATCTCCGCATACACAGCGGGGATTTTTGTTTTGGTTGAGAGCATCTATACAGTTCTAACAAAATCATTATTTTGTATACCCCTATTGTTGGTTAGAACCGGAGAGTATAGTTATTGGCATCATCTATGCTAAAGACGAATACCTCTTTGCAAAAAATATCCCTGATAACGAAAATTTCTGAAGTGCCTTTTGATGAGGAATTAAAAAAACGTTATTTAAAATTGCAAAACGGATCAATGATTTTTGAGGCTGCGAAAGAAAACAGCAAGCAAGTTCGTGCGTATCGGATCGTTTATAGCTCCGGCGGTCATTCTGTAGTTGGTTTTCTTATTGAACCTCGTAAGAAATCTGGAAAGCTACCTTGTATTATTGTTAATCGAGGCGGATCAGGCGAGTTCGGAAAAATCACGGCGGAAAATATTTTTTCCAATCTGTCGCGGATTGCTGCATGGGGCTATATCGTTATTGCCACCCAGTATTCTGGAAACGATGGGAGCGAGGGGAAGGATGAAATGGGAGGAGCGGATATTGAGGATGTACTCACGTTGCATAAAATCTTACAAGCATATCCTCGGGCAGATATATCGCGCATTGGGATGTATGGTGCGTCCCGTGGAGGACTGATGACCTATTTGTGTCTTGCTCGTGTGAAATGGATAAAGGCGGCCGTCACAGTCGCTGGATTAGCCGATTTTTTCCGGCAGAAAAAGCTCCGTCCAGAGATGGTTGAGCATTTCAAAAAGATGTTTGGCGGTAAGCGTGAAGATCTGAAAAAGCGTTCAGCTGTGTTTTGGGTCAACAAATTCAACAAGAAAACACCCGTTCTCCTGCTGCATGGTTCAGCGGATTGGCGCGTGGCGCCTTTGGATTCTCTCGATATATCGAGAGAGATGTTGCGCGAAAAAATACCCCATCGTCTAGTCTTATTAGAGGGTGCCGACCATGGACTCTCGGAGTTCCGAGCACTGCGTTTTGATATGATGCGAAAATGGTTTGATCGATTTGTAAGAGATGGAGAGAAGTTGCCCAATCTTAAATTACACGGCGACTGATTCAGGGGGCAGATACCATTCATCCTTTCAAAAACAGTTCTGACTTTTCCGACAAAGGTGGATAGGCTCTATGACGACACCCCCAACAAAATTCGAACTCGCAAGGGTTCTCATTTTGTTTGTGGTTTGAAAATATTGATTCGCCTTCGCGCAGAAAGAGTGAATTGATTGGCGGTAAGAAACTGTTGGATCTCATACGGCGATCCGCGTTTTGGCTTCATGGTTTCCATAAAGTCTTCCAGTGAGTCAAAAGAAAAAATGGTTTCGTCATGAAGCTCGGCGAGCTCTTTCAGCTGCGTATGACCAAGCATGGCTGCATAGGCTATCGCTTTCTGTCTGCGTTCGTCACCGTCGCATGCATCAAAGCGAATCTCGCCTTCGAAAAAACTGCCTTCAAATGCGGGTTCGAGAAAAACAATATGACCGTTTGGTTTGGTGACCCGAACGGCTTCATCTATCGCGACCGACATTTCGTGATCTGGTATGTGATGTAGTGAAAGCGTGAAAAAGACGATATCGAATGTCTGATCAAGGAACGGTAATTGAGATGCGGTTCCCGTGAGATAAGAGATATTGCGGGCGATATTGATCGCTTTTGCATGCTCGATCCGCGCCGCATCCAATTCAAGAGCTGTTAATTGTTTGCACGCCGTCGCAATTTGGATCGAACGCGTACCATCGCCACAACCGATTTCCAATACATCCCTGTCTTCAAAAGATATGACGGATTGTATGGAAGTGAGAAACGTATCCTTGATTCGCCTCATGTTCATTGAACATACATTGTTTGTCTTCCTGTTGGTAGTCCGTGAGACAGTTGTTGGTCGTCCGGAATAAAATGTAGAGATTTGACATATTTGTATAGTTTTGTATAATTTTGATCAAATATGGATAGATTTACGAAAAACCTGATTTCCATTGGAGAAGCCGCCAAATATCTACTATCTCATCCCTTTCATTTCTCATGTATGAGATGATGGGTGAATGAAACACAAACCCAAGCAGGTCGTCTACGTAACACGCACGGAGAGAGAAATGTTGCGGTCATTCATTCGCAAGGGCAAAGCTTCTGCTCGAGAGCTGGCTCGGGCAAGAATGCTTTTATTATCCCATGCAGGAAAAACAGACCAGAGTATCGGAGACGTCCTGTCTGTTCATGCCTCAACCGTGAGGAATGTGCGTAAACGCTTCATGGAACATGGCATGGAGAGAACACTCCATGACGCTCCAAGGCCTGGACAGCCAAAAAAGCTCACAGCCACAGAGGAAGCCACGGTTGTCGCAATCGCCTGTTCATCTCCCCCAGACGGGTATGGACGCTGGACACTCGATCTTCTTCGAGACCGCGTCGCATCTGATATCAAAAAAGTCCATCGCAACGTGATCCATCGCATCCTTCTGACCAACGACCTCAAACCGTGGTTGAAAAAAAATGTGGTGTATTCAAACGATCACGGATGAATACTGGACGCGTATGATGGATGTTCTGGAAGTGTATGAACGTCCGTATGATCCCAAGAGACCGGTCGTGTGTCTGGATGAGAAATCAAAACAACTGCGTACTCCCTCTCGTCCTTCTTTGCCCATGAAACCCGGACAGTTCGAGAGACAGGACGATGAATACGAACGGCACGGAACCGTGAATCTGTTTGTGGCCACGGAACCACAGGGTGGTTTTCGGGATGTGCGAGTCACAAAACGACGGACGAGAAAAGATTTTGCGCGTGAAATTGAACATCTCCTCACAGAGATCTATTCTCAGGCAGACACCCTCGTTCTTGTGACGGACAATTTGAATATCCATTCTCCAAAGAGCCTGAAAGAAACATTCGGCGAAGAAGACGCGGAGATGCTTCTCCGTCGCATCGAATGGCATGACACGCCGAAGCATGCTTCATGGCTTGATATGGCCGAAATTGAAATAAACTGTTTGTCGCACCAATGTCTGAATCAATCATTTGGTCATCCAAAGGATGTCCGTTTGTAAACCAAGGTGATTTTGTTATAGGATGGACAACATGAAATTTTCCCAGGAAGGACTGACGGATTTTTTTCATAAGACGGAGAAGTTTTTTTGGAGAACCCGTTCAAACCGTCAAACGACTTGTGGAATTGATGCCGCCAGGTTCCGTCCTAGATCTTGGCTCAGCTGACGGACGCAACGCCTTATATCTCGCGCAAAATGGTTTTGCGCTTCCTGCGGCAAGATGACACTCGAACGGATGCTGCACGAGGGGCTTGCAGAAAAAAGATGTATCTTGTACACTTTGTACATATGCAGATCGTCACAACGACCAACGCGAGAAAAAATATGAGCCGCATTATTGATCGTGTAAAATTTGGCGGAGAAGTTTTTGGAATTGGTCGTCGTCACTCACTCGACGCGATCCTCATACAATTTCCACATCAATACAATAAAGATCTACATGAAATAACGAATATCAACACTGCGTCTAAAAGTTTTGATTTCTTACATGAAGAGCCGGAGCTGTATGTAATGGCAGATCTAAAAAAGAAATATGTCTAAAGGCACCATCGTTCTCGTACCGTTTCCGTTTACGGACTTGTCCGGGATGAAAGTTCGACCGTGCCTGGTGTTGTATGAACAAAGGAACGGAGAGGATTGTATTCTCTGCTTTATTTCCTCTGTGAAACACGCAAGATTAAGCGCCTTTGAACTCAAGATCAAGGCAACGAAAATCAACGGACTGAAAATTGACTCAGTCATCATGCTAGATAAAATCGCAACCCTTCAAAAAAAGATCGTTTTAGGTGAATTGGGAATCATAGAGCCAGCTGTGATAAAAGCGGCGGATGCAAAGCTCAAACATGTATTTCATCTGAATTGAATGGATATGTTTGGCACAATTCGAAAAGATATTTACCCGGGTTTGTCGGTTGTCATCGTTGAGAAAAAAGATCAAGGCACGGGAAAATCCACCCGAGGCATCGTGAAAGAAATTCTCACCAGTGCGCCCGTACATCCGCGCGGAATCAAAGTCAGACTCGAATCTGGAGAGGTGGGTCGAATCCAATACATTGAGGCATAAATTTTTATTTCACAGGAACCTGACGATGGGCATGGATATATGTGAGGCGCTCACCGTTCTCTTGCCGAAAAAGAAGAATTGCGTCTGCATGCAGACATTCTTTCCATCGCATGAATTTCTTTTTCAGGCGACGATTCTCATTGCCGCCTGTCTCTTTTTTTTGCGAGATACGCTTGTAGTCCTTTCGCCGTTTTTGTATTCAGTACATCCATTGTAGACGCCCATCCGCGTCGCGCGATCGCTTCACCGAGCGGGATGAATGTGAACTGTTCCGGTGCATGTGCATCTGTATCAATGACGAGAGCAACGCCTGCACGTACAGCTTCTCGCACATGAATGTCGCGCAGATCTGAACGCTCCGGAGCGCAATCAATTTCCATCGCGACGCGATATTTTTTTGCCACAGCAAGCACCTCGTCGAGATCAAATGCAATCGGCTCTCGCTTGCCGATAAGGCGACACGTGGGATGAAAAAAACAGTCCACAAGAGGATGCGAAATCGCTTTGATGATGCGCTCCGTCTGATCTGCACGAGAGAGGTGAAAATGCGAGTGTACCGAAACGCCGACCCAATCAAGCTTGGCGAGCGATGCGTCGGAGAGGTCGAGTGCGCCGTCTTTTTGAATGTCGCATTCGGTCCCCGAAAAGATCGTGAACCCGCGAAGTTGTTTGTTCACGCGCTCAATTTCTTTGATCTGCTTCGTGAGAAGTTCGTCGTTGAGACCATGAATGAATGCGAGCGATTTCGTGTGATCCGTGATCGCGATGTACGTGAGGCCCGCCGCGCGCGCCGCGCGCGCCATGTCTTCGATCGATGCGGATCCATCAGTCCACTCGGTCTGCACCTGAAGATCGCCTTTGACCGCGCCATATGGAATTAACTTCGGCAGACGGTGTTTTTGTGCCGCGTCAATCTCATCTCCGCCGACGCGGAGCTCCGGCGGAGGCGTGTCCATTCCGAGTTTCTGGTAAATTTCTTCTTCGGTTTTGCAGACGACCAATCGACCCGCCTGATGCAGAGAAATATCGTGGAAGAGCCCATATTCGTTCAACGTGAATCCTTTTGAAAGCGCGTATTCGCGGAGAAGAATGTTATGCCGTTTGTCACCTGTGAAATATTGAAGTGTTGCGCCAAATACGCTGTCTGGAACGACCCGAAGATCCGCATCGATTCCAATTTTGAGCCGCACGGAGGAACGCGTTTTTCCGCGTTCGTGGACCGTCTGCACTCCGGGAAAGCGCACAAATGCATCCATGACACGTTCCGGATCCGACGTTGTCGCAATGAGGTCGATGTCTCCGATGGTCTCCTGCCGTCTCCGGATCGATCCCGCAACGACGCAATGTCGTACCCCTTTGATTTTCGAGAGCGCCGCGACCATCGCGTCCGAGATAGGAAGCATTTCTCCAAGAAGGTGACGACCCGTTGAGTTCTCTAAGAGCGCAAGTTGCTTTGCGAGTTTTTCTTCGCTCTTTTCGCCCCAATGTGGGATCGTGCGCACTCGTTGCGTTTCGAGTGCGTGCTTGAGATCATCGCGCGTTTGTACGTGAAGATGATTGTAGAGATCGAGAATGTGTTTTGGGCCGAGCCCTTCGATCTGCGAGAGTTCCCGTATGTTCACCGGAAATTCTTTTTTCATCCGTGTGTATGCCTTGATGTTTCCTGTGAGAAAATACTCGTCGATTTTTTTTGCGATGCTCTCTCCGATGCCGGGAATACTCTGTAACCCTTTGATGCCATCCTTTCTCCATGTATTTTCGACATCGTCGCCAAGCCCCGTCATGGTTTCAGATGCAAGCGCATATGCGCGTGGCTTGAATGGGATGCCGAGCATCGCATCACGATAAGAAAATTCGAGAAAGATTTTGGAGAGCTCTTGCGCGTGGGTCATAGCGACATTCTACCCCTTGCGTCGAAGGATGTCCTTTGATAATCTCACCGCACAATATGAGTTGCGTTCTGCGGGCTATGTCCGCCGAAGCGCCGCATAGGCGGGTATCGTATAGCGGCTATTATGCCACCTTGCCAAGGTGGAGATGGGGGTTCGACTCCCCCTACCCGCTCCAGGAGAGAGACCCCGCCACGAGGCGGGGTTCTTTCGTACATGAAGCGAAGGAATCGAATTCGCATCACGCATGTTCTCTCATTTTCTCGAAAAAAATGTTCCTTGCTGAAAGATGATTCGGAGTTGGCATGTGATTTCCTGCACGACGTCATCGAAGTGCTTAAAGACCTGTAGCGTTGAGAATCGGAGCACGCGAATGCCGTAGGTCGTGAGATGCCGTTCTTTCATTTCATCCCATGTCGTCGATCCGATTTCGATCGCAAGGCGCATAGATGGACAATAGAAATCGAGAACGTACGGTCCGATGTGGCAATGGCGCTGGAACCGGAATTTTGTGAGCTGCTTTCCGCGCAAGCGGAACCAGACGAGTTTTTCTGCGAGCGGCATAGATTAGGCGACGCGTTTTTCCAACTTTTTGATCTTCCTTCGTCGATGCCACTGTTTCGCGCCCTCGGTGACTGCCACTGCGCCTCCGGCTGCGCCGAGCGGAGCCCATGAGGGGACACTTGTCGGGAATCGCGAGTCGTTCGTCGCAGATTTCTGTGCATGGGTGAGAATCGTGATGTCGTCCGCAGCGCGTGGAACGATGCGCGGCGCATCGCGCGTCGAATCGAGCAGTCCGCTTACTGCGATGACGTCGCCCGTCTTGAGGCGCTTTGCTCGATAGCGTACGACGGGTTTTACGAGCACGATCGCGTCCGCATCACCCAGATCAAGATGAATGATCGCGCCATTCACTTGCGTGACGGTCCCCGTCACGTGCACGATGCTCCATGCGTCTTCAACGGAAGGCGACAGGATGTCTACGATGCGCGGGGCGAACAGATCCGTTGACGTCGCGACTCGTTTCCACGCATCGCGAGCAGACATCCGTAGCGATGCGATGCCGCGATCATCAAGACGAAGAGAACCGATCACGACGAGGTCGTCGCCGTAGGTTGGCAGGCGCTGTCGTCCGGAAGAATGCACGAGGATTCCGCGGCCGTCCGGCGCGTGGAGAACGAAGGAGTGTGTCAGAAGTCCTGGCGGAGATCCGACGCGGCCAGTGAGCCGCACCCGCGCGCCGGCGAATTCGTCGTGTGTGAGCATATCGAAAGTGAGAGAATGAACTGCTTTTTTGATGATAGATGTGTGTGCACGTTTCGAGCGTTCAGCCGCACGTGATTCATGGACCGCATGTTGCTCTGCAGCGCGGGCAGCTTCTTCTTGCAACCGAATTTGTTCTCTTTCATCACGCAGCGCATAACGTTCTTGCGTCAGCATGTCACGCATCTCGTCCGCTTCGAGTGTCGCAATTTCTCGCGCGGAAAGCATCAGATCCAATGCGTCTTCGGCAAGTAGCGTAGAGGTCGCGACGCTTTCGGATGATTCTCGAGGAATCACGACGTCGTCTATCGACCCATGCGGCGTTCCTGTCGCGACGGTGGCAAGGACATTTGCCGTCCCCGGCGTGGGCGAGGATGTGAGATGCCAGTCGCCTGCGAGATCCGGAAAACGGATCCAGCCAGCGCCTTTCGGAGCCGTGTCATAGTGCATTACATCAAGCAATCGTCCGTTTGGGTCATACAGCGCAACGGAATCCGCGGCATTGTTCAGACGAGCGGATGAAAGCGATACGACGACATATCGCGATTCTGCGGGGTCGATCGTTTGGCTTCCCAGCGTGTGGATTCGACCAACGGCATCATGAATCTGACATCCTCGGAGGTCGATTTTTTGGCTTGCATCAAGCGTGACGATCTCGATCCATTCTTTACCCGCGGATGGATTCGGGACAACTTCATTCAGTCGTAACATGCCATAATTTGGCTTGGGTTTTTCGATTTCCGTCACACGAAATGTCGCGGGCGGTGTGGGAGAAGGTGGAGGCGGCGGTGTGGGAGGAGAATGCGCTGGCGTAAAGGCCGCGATGGATATCGAAGATGTCGGAGTCGAGCTTGTCATAACCGTTGAGGTTGTTTTCATCGTGTCTAGTGGAGATGTTGACGTTACCGTTCTCGCGCTCGTCGGTGGAGAAGAGGTTGCCGTGACGGCGATTGTTTCGCGCGCGACGCGTGAGGTGGAAGTGGAAAGCGATATCGACGAGAGGTTGGATGACAGTGATGTTGATGTTGCGATAGCAGGCACGGGTGTTGATGACGAAGTCGCATTCGCGCAATGATCGCAAAATCCAGGCGTGCCGAGATCTATGATGCCACTCTTCAATCCGCGTGACGTGGTTGCATGTATCCACGCATTTCCGGAGCGGATCATTGATATTTTTAACGGTGACGAGGATCCTGCGGGTGGTACGCCGCCTGTTCCGGCTTGATCAACAATGGCTCCTGTCGCATCGAGCAATTCGATCTTCAACGCGCTATTCAAGAGCGACACGGTTGTCGTCACAACGTCAGTGATGACCGACGTGGCGAGTGCGCTCTTCATGTCGCTCGATGCGTAATTGGAAATAAGATATACGCCGCGCGCGGCGATCGTTCCGGTGGATGCAAGCGGGATTGCAACGCCGCTTTCGCCCGCGCCACGAAGCGACCAACCGGCAAGCGACACGGGTGCGTCGTCGAGATTCCAGATCTCAATCCACTCGTCCGCAGTCGAGAACGATGAACCTGCCCATGCGACTTCACCGATGATCACGAAAGTCGTCGCGGATGCGGCGGTTGGCCACTGAATGAAGATCACACTGATCGCAAGCGCGCACGAAACCAACCGACGAATAAGACGGGGTTTGGACATATATTTTGTTTCGTCCCGCAGTGCGGGGCCTTACTTTTACCGCTGCCCTACTTTGTTCAGTTCGTCAAGGTGTGGATAAGTGAAATTGACACTGTTCTATTTCTGTTCTAGTATATTGAATATAAGGTCTCTTGATCACATTTATGCTTTCTCATCTCACGCCAAAACAAAAAGAAGTGCTCGACTTTATCGTATCCTTCATCAATGAAAAAGGGTATTCGCCGTCGTTTCGCGAGATCGCGTCCGGCCTCAATCTCGCTTCGCCATCCACAGTTCATGTGCATATCCAGGCCTTGCGTGAACGCGGATATCTCCGTGCGTCGTCCGAGGGATCCGGCTCACGTGAGCTTGAGCCGACCGACAAGGCCGTCCGGTGGGGGAGGAGCGCACTTCTTCCTCTTGCGGGTCTCATCACCGCCGGACAGCCCATCGAAGCCATCGAGGAGCGCGAAACGTTCGCGGTGCCCGTGGAGCTCGCGCCGGACTCTGCGAATTCCTACGTCCTTCGCGTGAAAGGCGATTCGATGATCGAAGACGGGATACTTGACGGTGATTATGTGGTCGTTGAACGTAATCCCTCGCCGAAGAACGGCGATGTCGTCGTCGCGCTTCTCGACAACGCGTATGCGACGCTGAAACGGTTCTATCGCGAACGCGATCGCATCCGACTCCAACCAGCGAATTCCGCGATGAAGCCCATCTATTGCTACGACCCGCTCATTCAAGGTGTAGTGAGAGCGGTGATACGGAATTTTAGAACGTAACTTTTTGTGCAATCCTCATTTGTGGATCATTCTACGTTAGAATCGGAAACCCATTTGTGGATCATTTTGAATTCAAGGTCTCAAAATTGACGTTATGCTTTTTCCGCGATAGCATGCGGTCATGAAACTTGAATTGACGCTCACGAAAGATGTACAGCGCCGAGTCGCGAAAAACGCGCAACGATTCGGCATGGACATCCCAGGATATGTTTATTTTGTCGTTGCTCAAGAAACACGACAGATGACGCCTCGAATGATGCAGAAAGTTCGATGCGCACTTAAGACGTACAAGGCAGGAAAGACGATCAGGGCAGGTTCCATTGCAGAATTGCTTGGAAAGCGCTCTGTCACATGAACATTGATTTCACTCCTGCCGTTCGAAAAAAATTGCAAAAAATGGTTGATGTTGGAACGCATGATGAGGTTTATTGGTGACTCTCGACACATTGCACGACAGATGGAAAATTGCTAGCGTAGCGACACTATGGTACGCAGCTATTCATTTCAAGATATTGAGAAAAAGTGGCAGGAGATCTGGGAGCGAGATCAAATTTATCGTGCCGTAGACCCTTCGACGGCGCTTGGGGAAAAATTTTATGGCTTGATCGAATTTCCGTATCCGTCCGGAGAGGGCTTGCATGTGGGCCATCCGCGATCCTACACCGCGATTGATATCATGACGCGGAAGCGTCGTATGGAAGGCAAGAACGTCCTCTATCCCATTGGTTGGGACGCCTTCGGACTTCCAACGGAAAACTTTGCAATTAAACATCATGTCAAACCGCAGAAGGCAACGAAGAAGAACATCACGAGCTTTACTCGCCAGCTCAAATCACTCGGGTTCGGCTTTGATTGGTCGCGCGAGGTGAATACGACCGATCCCGCGTACTACAAATGGACGCAATGGATGTTCCTCAAATTTTTCAATAGTTATTTTGATGAGATCGCAGGCCGCGCGCGCCCGATCGACGAGTTGCCGATCCCCGAGGATGTAGGGGCGCGGTTTACCGCGCCCACGGTTGCGCACACGGGACGCGAACGCGCCATTCGCGAATACAGAGATTCACATCGCATGGCGTACAAGGCAGAGTCCGCGATCAATTGGTGTCCTCAATGCAAAATCGGTCTTGCGAAAGAAGAAGCGCAGGGCGGCGTTTGCGAGCGGTGCGGCGCATCTGTTGAAGAGCGGCGCAAATCGCAATGGATGATCCGCATCACGAAATATGCGAATCGCCTCATCGAGGATCTTGCGACCGTGGACTATCTCGACAAGATTAAAACGCAGCAAATTCATTGGATTGGGAGGAGCGAGGGGGCATCGATAGATTTTCAAGTCGAAAGTCGAAAGTCTATAAAGTCGAAAGTCGATGGAAAAATGGCTTTGCCTGACAAGGTGACGGTCTTCACGACGCGGCCTGATACGCTCTTTGGCGCGACATATCTTGTGCTCGCGCCTGAACATCCGCTCATCACATATCTCGAATCTCGAATCTCGAATCTCAAAGAGGTGAAGGCATATGGTGTCGCAGCAGCGAAAAAGACGGAGATTGAGCGGCAGGGATCGCGCGAAAAAACCGGAGTTGAAATCAGAGGGATCATGGCGAAAAATCCGGCGACGGGCGAGCAGATTCCTGTTTGGATCGCGGACTATGTGCTCGGTGGTTACGGCACAGGCGCGATTATGGCCGTCCCCGCGCATGACGAACGAGATTTTGAATTTGCGAAGAAGTTTGAGTTGTCAATCCGACTCGTAGTTGTGAGACGAGGTCACTCAATTCCGGAGGAATACAGTGTTTGGTCGGAAAACGAACGATTGAAGTATTCTGTAGAAGTGACAAAGACATTATTACCTTTTAGTGAGGGGGGCATCGCCATCAATTCAGATTTTCTCAACGACCTCACGACAGAGAATGCGAAAGAAAAAATCATCCAATGGCTCGAAGAGAATAGATACGGTGAGCGCAAGACGACGTTCAAGCTTCGCGACTGGGTGTTTTCGCGCCAGCGGTATTGGGGTGAGCCCATTCCGATCATCCTCTGTAAGCATTGCGGCTATGTTCCAGTGCCGGAAAAAGATTTGCCACTTCTCTTGCCAGACGTTGATGCGTACGCACCGACGGACACGGGCGAGTCGCCACTTGCAAAAATTCGTGAGTGGGTCGAGGTGACATGTCCGACGTGCGGTCAAGACGCGGAACGTGAGACAGACACAATGCCCAACTGGGCTGGATCGTCATGGTACTTTTTGCGCTACTGCGATCCGCATAATGCTCGTGCGTTTGCAGATCCCGAAAAGCTCCGCTACTGGATGCCCGTTGATCTCTACAACGGCGGCATGGAACATACGACGCTTCACCTTCTCTATTCGCGTTTTTGGTATAAATTTTTGTGGGATCTTGGTCACGTGCCACGCGAATGTGGGAGTGAGCCGTACGCAAAGCGTCGCTCTCATGCGCTTATTTTAGGCGAAGGCGGCGTGAAGATGTCGAAATCAAAAGACAATGTCGTGAATCCGGATGAAATCGTGAAAAAATATGGCGCTGATGTGTTTCGCGTTTACGAAATGTTTATCGGTCCGTTTGATCAAGATGCGCCGTGGGACATGAATGGGATCGAGGGGGTGAAACGGTTTTTAGAGAAGGTGTGGCGGATCTTCGATCCTGTCATTGCGAGCGCAGCGAAGCAATCTCTGCAAAAGATTGCCACGTCGTCCCGACGTACCGTCGGGGCTTCTCGCAATGACAGGATCGACACGCTTCTCCATCAAACCATCAAGAAAGTCACCGACGACATCGGTGCGATGCATTTCAACACGGCGGTGTCTGCCATGATGATTTTTGTGAATGAGGCGACGGATGAATTCGTCGTGGCCATAGGGGCACAGCGTGCTGTGCCCCTATCGATTGCCGAATCATTTTTGAAAATATTGGCCCCGTTCGCGCCGCATCTCACAGAAGAATTGTGGCACCGACTCGGTCACACGACGACGATCCACCGTGAGTCGTGGCCGACATACGACCCGAAGAAAATCGTCGCAGAAACATTTGAGCTCGTCGTGCAAGTCAATGGCAAGGTGCGCGACCGCTTGATCGTCGCGTCGAACATCAGCGAGCAAGAAGCGGCAACGCTCGCGCTTGCGTCAAAGAAGGTTGCGACGCATCTCAAGGGCAAGAAGCCACAAAAAATCGTGTACGTGAAGGGCCGGCTCCTGAACATCGTTCTCGCGTAAATTCTCCATGCGTTTTCCATCTTCGCATGGCATTGAAAATTTGATTGTGCTTGTGTAAGCTCACGAACATGCGCGTTGCGGTCGTTGGCACTGGATATGTGGGCCTCGTGAGCGGGGCATGTCTTGCAGAACTCGGGCACGACGTGGTTTGCGTTGATGTTCATGCGCATAAGATCGCACTCCTCTGCGCGGGTGTCATCCCGATTTATGAACAAGGCCTCAAAGAGATCGTACAGCGAAATATCGCAAACCGGCGCTTAAAATTCACCACATCCTATCCAGAAGCCATTCCCGGGTGTGACGTTGCCATGATCGCGGTCGGTACCCCCTCTGCCGCGGATGGATCCGTAGACATGCAATACGTCGAATCCGCCGCACGGATGATTGGCGAGCATCTGACGGGCTACACCGTTCTCATAGACAAAAGTACTGTTCCGGTCGGAACAACGGAGCGCGTAACGTCGATTGTAGAGCGCGTAACGTCATGTCCTTTTGACGTCGTGTCCGTTCCCGAATTTCTGCGCGAAGGCCAAGCCGTGAAAGATTTTTTGTATGAACCCTCGCGTATCGTCATTGGATCGTCGTCAGATCGCGCCACACGCATCGTTCTTCGTCTCTTTGCGTCGCTTAAGTGCCCTAAAGTTGTCATGGATCCGAAAAGCGCGGAGCTCACGAAATATGCGGCAAACGCCTTTCTTGCGACGAAGATTGGTTTCATCAACGAGATCGCGCATCTGTGCGAGGAACTTGGCGCTGATGTGGATCACGTGGCGCGCGGGATCGGGCTTGATCCGCGTATCGGACTAGATTTTTTACGCGCAGGGCTCGGTTGGGGTGGAAGCTGTTTTCCAAAAGATGTGAGGGCGTTGCATCTTCTTGGCATCTCGTTGAATTCTACGATGCCCATTGTCAGCGCGTCGCTTGAAATGAATCTCCGCGCGCGATCGCGCATCATTGATCGTCTGACACGGGAGCTTGGCGTGCTGCAGGGCAAACGCATCGGTGTCCTCGGCATTGCATTTAAAGCGCACACGGATGATACACGTGATTCTGCCGCGATTGAGATCATGCGGATTCTGTGCGATCAGGGAGTACAACTCTTGGCGTATGATCCCATTGCGCGCATGGACGCCATCCAGCACGGATTCGAGGCGTCTCACGTGGAATCGCCGTATGTTGCCGCGGAGGGCGCGGAAGCGATTGTGATCGCCACGGAATGGCCGGAATTTCGTGATCTTGATCTCGCGCGATTGAAAACTCTCATGGCGCATCCCCTCATCGTGGATGCGCGGAATATGCTGGATCCGGATCGTGTGAAAGAACATGGCTTTCGTTACATTCGCGTTGGAAGAAAAATTGAGGGCGGTTTTTGATCTCGACGCCTGCTTCTTTCTATGTTAGCGGTACATCATGGGTCGTGTTTTTTCTTGGTCGTTTGCCATGTTTTTGTTGGGCATCGGCATTCATTCGCTCGATCCATGGGCGCGAGCTCCGCCTGTGGTATGGATTCTGTGCGCGGCCGTTTCGGCGACTCTCCTTTCGACGCTTCGTCGATCCGGTCTTCCGTTCACGCTTGTCCTCATCACGACCGGATTGTTGGTTGGTCTGTGGCGGTTTGATCTCGTTCCGTTGTCGGATCTTCATCGCCTCCGTCAATTTCACGTTCACACGACGCAGGACTCATTGCGACGCCGTCTGACGCATCGCATCGAACAGACGCTGCCCCGTGACGAAGCGACGCTTCTCACCGGGATCATGTATGGCGATCAAATGCTCACCATCGAGCAGCGCGATCTCATGCGGCGTTCCGGATTGCTCCATCTTGTCGCGGTGTCCGGATCGAACGTGACGATCATCGTTACGCTTCTTCTCGGTGCGATTTTATCGCTCGGATTCCATCGCCGTCATGCGTTTTGGATCGTGAGCGTTGGAATTTTTGCGTTCATCGCGTTTGTCGGTTTTTCCGCGTCCGTTGTCCGCTCCGGAATCATGGGATGGCTCGTCGTGCTTGCCCGTCACGTCGGACGCATTCCCGCACCGTCGCGCTTGCTTCTCATCGCCGCCAGCGCGATGACGTTCGTGACGCCGACCGTTCTCTTTTTTGATCGCGGATTTGCGCTCTCCTTTCTCGCGACGTGGGGGCTGATCGCGTGGTCGCCGATTTTTGAACGATGGTTCACGATACTTCCGCGACGACTCTCGATTCGAGAATCAGCCGCGACAACCTGTTACGCAACGCTTCTCCCCGCGCCATATTTGGCATGGGCGTTTGGACGCATGTCGCTTGCCGGGCTGCTGACGAACCTTCTCGCGCTGCCGCTTGTGCCTTGGATCATGCTCTGGGGCGGATTCGTCGCCACATGGGGAGATTTGCCCGGTTCGATCATGGTTCGTCTTCCAACGCTTGGCCTGCTTCGTCTCCTCGAACGGATCGCGCATATCGCAGATGTGGTTCCTTGGCTTGATCTGCACGTTCAGAAGTTAGATCTCGCATCTCTTGTCGTGATATATCTTTGTGTGTGGAGAATTTGGCGTTCATGTAGGGAAAAAATCGAGTTATCAACAAGATGATCTGTATTTTTGGTGTTTTTCTGTCAAATTCTTTTCAGAAAAAAAATCGATCGTATGAAAAATATCCAATCAATATAAGAAAATGTACGAGTGAATTTTGTCATGTTGTCAATTTACAAACAAACAAATTTGACCTAAATTTCAGCTCAACGTAGCATAGAAGTAGGCCCGGCTCGACTGGGCATGGAAAGCACATCGACAGGACTATTTGCAAAATGCGAGGTCAATAACGCTTGGAGCGGGCAGGGAGAAAAGCGGCCCTGCCACGAGCTCCCCGTGCTGGTACGGCACTGGCGCGGAGACGGCGTTCAAGGGGAAATTGATCTCACGATAGGGAGAGAGAATTGTTCGTGCCGCGTCACGCGCCTACGTGTCGCGAAGGACGGATCCCTGCGCCGTGCGTCATCATTCTGCGGAGCGATGGTCCGCGCGACATACATCCGTCACCTGTCGATGTCTTCCCCTTTCCGTTCGGGATGCATCGCGAACGGAATGCGGGAATGATCCCGTCACTGTCAGGAGTTCATTTCATGAAGAGTACCCAATGGTTTCAGAGCATGTTGCTCGTTCCGCCGTTTCTTCTTCTTCTGTTTGCGATCGATGTGTCTCCGGGATGCGCGAGCGGCGGTGAACTGCTCGGTGCAGAAAACCGTCCGACGCACGATGCGTCCGTGCGATCTCCATCGGATGCGAAGCTGATGGAAGATACGGGAATGGAACGTAGCGCGTCGGATGCGATCGTGGATTCATCCGCACCGTGCGCGCCCACGGGCAAGGAGGCGTGTGACGGTCTCGACAACGATTGCAACGGACTCGTCGATGAGGATTTCATCTGCGTGCTCGGCGATACGAAGGGGCCTGTGTGCGTCACGAGTTGCGGCACGACAGGTCAACGCGTGTGTGAAGCGCCTGCCTGCAGTTGGGGCGCATGTGCGCCGTTCACAGAGAACTGTTCGAACACGATCGATGACGATTGCAACGGCCTCATCGACGAGACCTTCGACAACGACAGCGACACCTACAGCGTCTGCGCCTCGGTGCCCGCCCTGCGCGACTGCGACGACACGCGCCCACTCGTGAACCCAGGCGCCTCGGAGGCCTGCGGTCCGGCCGGCACGGGCAACGGCCTCGACGACAACTGCAACGGCGCCATCGACGAAGGATGCGCGCCTTGCGACGCCGTCGATCGTGACGGTGATGGCAAGTCGCAGTGCC
>CAYHYU010000005.1:0-24173 GCA_964360885.1 uncultured Gammaproteobacteria bacterium
GAGATCCATCAGCCCAGCAGGTTCTGTTTCCATCCGAAATATCCAGGTGAAGATCGTATTCACGAGACCGGTTGATACGGCCGGTACATCGGGAATCGTCATCATGAAATCCGGCGGCGCTACGGTTGCCGGCACACTTGACGTCGCAGGATCCGTTGTAAGCTTCACGCCGGCTGCCGCGTGTCCGTTGCCGCGCGCGGACCTCCATTGTTTCGATGCAAATACGGATTATCTCGTGAAGGTTGGCGGTACCGTACGTTCAACGTCCGGCCAAGCTGTCAGCTGTTCCGGCTTTGGCGCGTTTTGTGAAGGAAAATTCCGGAGCGGTTCCCTGATCGATACGAAAGCACCGTCCGCTGCATTCACGTTTCCGACCGATGGGATGTCTGTCCGCGCGAATGCAATCCAAAAACTCTTTGCGAATGCGACGGATGACGTCGGGATCGCGACTGTTCAATTTTTCGACGGTTCGCACTCCATCGGCGTTGACGGTCCAACGGCGTCCTCATCGCCCCGGTCCTTCAGCGCGAAGGAGGATTGGATTCCTAGCTCTGCGGATCTCGGGCCGCATACGCTTGCGGTCGAAGCAACGGATATCGCATCGAACGTATCGGAGCGGAGCCGTATCGCTGTCGTTGTCCGCGCCGAACACTGCTTTAATAAAAAAATGGATGCGCCATTTGAGACAGGAATCGATTGCGGAGGTGATGCCTTAAGTTTGGAGTATTGCGGCGCGTGCGTGGGAGGGAGTTGTGTGAAGAGTTCCGACTGTTCCACCGGCGCGTGTGCTGGAGGCGTTTGCGTTGCCCAACCCATCATCTCGAGCGTGAGTCCGTTTTCCGGAAAAACAGGCACAATCATGACGATGACGGGAACGAATTTCGGATCCAGTTCAGGTCTTGTCACATTTTTGGGCGGCTCGGGCATTTCGGACGACCGGATTGCAACTCCGCCAAAGGTTTGTACCGATGCGGGTACGATCACGTGGTCGAATACATACGTCATTGTCGCGGTTCCGGACGGAGCGGTTTCGGGGCCTTTGGAGCTCAAAAACGCAGCAAGCGGACTCACGGACGCGACAAACGACGCGAAGGGTCCCCTCATTCCGAATTATGTCGTGGATAGCACGGAGGTTCCCGGATTGTGTGCAGTGCTTCCATCTTCCGAAACTGTCGGAAATTATGCCGAAGCGGTCGGCGTCGGGTTTGGCTCCGTTGCGGCAAAGGTTTTGTTTACGACCTCTATCGGCGCCACTGGAGCGAGTATTGACACGTGGTCGCCGAGCCGAGTGCGTTTTCGTGTGCCAATCGTGGATACGGGCGACCAAGACGTGAGTGTGAAAACAGCGATCGCGGAATCGAATCGCGTCGCATTTACGGTTCTTGACAAGACGCTTGCGGGGCCGCCGTCGATCGCATTGGTTGATCCCATTGAAGCCAATCGCGCGCATACGATCACGATTTTTGGAAAAAATTTCGGTTTTTCGCTCGGAAAAATCATCTTTACATTCTCGGATGGCACCGTGGCCGTTGGCGACACATCTTTTCCGGCTGCATGCGTGGCTGCTGGGTATTGGCGTGACGACCGCATCACGATCAAAGTTCCGAGCGTCTTTACGAACGGCAAGGTCACGGAAAATGGGAAATACAAAATTCGCGTCGTGCGACCTGATACGTCCGCGTCGAACGAGGTCGATTTTTCCGTCAACACCACGCTCAAGCCCGCGCCAGGGATTTGCGCGATCACGCCGTCCGTTGGTCCTCACGGCACGCCCATCACGATTCTTGGTGAACGCTTTGGCGCGGACAAACCAGCGATTACATTTTATCTCGGAAAATCCTCTGCCGTTCTCACATACACGGACCAACAGGTGGCGACACAGGTTCCGGATGGCGCGATCACGGGTCTACTGACACTCGCAGCGTCCGGTGTTCTATCCAACAAAGTGAATTTTGACGTGCGAAACTGCAATGAGTCGCCCGGCGCGTGCGTCACGGGGAAAGAACAATGTTGCTCCACGGGCGAATGTCGGATTCTTAGCGACGCGTGTGGCGTGAAATCCACTCGTGCGTCTTACGCATGGCAGACGTCCACAGGGATCATTCCCATTGCGCCACGCGTGATCGAGGAATGCGGGTCAACGGTGACGCCATCACCTACCCCGTGGAACGGCAGACCGGGCGGCGACCAAACGCCGGTTGATGCAACGATTTTTCTTCGTTTTTCACGCAAGCTCGATCCCTCCTCGGTGCTCCCAAGCGCTTTTCGCGTGTTTGCCTGCACGAGTAAATCGTCTGAACCGTGCGCGACCCAAGATAAAACAGACGCCGCACTTTCCTTCGGCGTCGCAGGAGCGGATCAATATTTCGTGGGACTCACGCCGTCGAAAAATTTCGCAACAAATCAGACGTACGAGGTGAAGATTCGCTCGTCTCTTACAGCAGATGGACCGGATGGCGCCAAGATGGAGGTGGAAAAGCGCTGCGGCACGGGTCCGGCCGGCGAAACGTACGGCTATTGCTTCCGTTTCAAGACACGCGCGTCGGCGACCGCATCAACCGTCGGGTCGGTTCGCGTTGTGCCATCGTCGTATACGATGACGGCAGGGGATGAGAAAGCGCCCGTAGAAGCGGTCCCGCTCGCATCGGAAGATCGTTGCATCGTCCTCAAGTGCGCGCAATTTGATTGGGAGTGGTACACTGGCACAAAAACCTCGCATGATGATCACGCGGATGTGACGTCGGCAGACAAACCATCTGGTCCGGGCAAATGCAAACAGGTGATGACCGCAATCAGGGATACGGGGAGCGTTCCGGTGAAGATCAATGCCGAGATTTCAAAGATCGGACCTGCCGGCAGTGGCGATCTCACGATCAATTTTCTTCCTCCGCGCGTCGAAGCGTTCGCCCCAAATTGTCAGCAGGCCTGTTCGAACGCGCAGGTGTGGGCGCTGTTTACGGGTGAACTCGATCCCACAAGCATCACAAAACCCGGCACGGTCGAGATCCGTCAATGTAAAAACGAGAATTGCACCGAGGACGAACTGTCATCACCGCTCGTATTGAGCTCGGCAGCGATCAAGCTTCTTCCGCCCGTGAAAAGTTCGGCAGGGTCGCCAAAACGGCTTCTCATCGTCGACGTCGTTGTAAAAGGGAAAGCCCTTTTTACGCCAGGCGCGTTTTATCGCGTTCTTCTCAAAGGCGGCGCTGCTGTATCGGACGGCATTCGCGGAAAGAACGGCATCGCGTTGACCGGCACGAATCATCCGCTTGGGTTTCAATGGACGTTTCGTGTGAAGGTCGGTCCAGATGCGATATGCAAAGCTGAACGCGTGGATGTGACGCCGCTCGAGAAATATGAACGTGCGGTCGGTGGCCGTCAGCTTTTTGCCGCAACAGCGGTTGGCAAACCGGATGAATGCAGTTTGACGGGTCAGTCGATCACGCCGCTCACGAGCGCGATCTGGAAGACCGGAGACCCGACGATCGCGGATATCTATCCGATCGGCGGTCCGCTCGTTGACACGGGCGCGGAATTGCCTGCGGAGTGCACGGCATCGTGTCTTGCCACAGGCGCCGCAGCCCAGTTCGGGAAGGTTGCGGTGTGCGGAAACGGCATCGTCGAGACGACAGACAAAAACTATTGCGACAAAATAAAAGCAAGCGCAACCGGGAGGTGCGCCACGATGGATCCTGGATCTGCCGCAGGCGAAGAGTGCGAACCGTCAATCTACGGCGCGCTTTGCGATCCGGTCACGTGCTTATTCTTTCCTGTGAATCCCGTGACAAAATCTGCAGGAACGTGCGGCAATGGCGTTGTGGAACCGAATAAAGGCGAGCAATGCGATCCGGGCCTCAGGTGTGTCGGAGGATCCAAAGGAACGCCGCCCGTCGATGAGTTTGCATTGTGCAACACAGATGCGCAGAAAAAAGCGTGTGCCACGGCAGGTGGTTCGTGCGGTGTTCAAGCGTACCGTGGCTGTTCCGGGAATTGTCGGAATCTCGGGTCTCTGGCTGGCGGTTCGACGTGCGGCAACGGCGACGTCGCTGCTGGCGAGGACTGCGACCTCGCAAGCGGAAATGGCTCTGGCACTGGCTGCACCAACAGTTGTTTGCATGAAGGTTCCTCGCCTACTGCCGTTTTGCCGTCCGTATGTGGCAATGCGATCCTTGAGCCGGGCGAAACGTGTGAGAGGTCAAGCGTGGCGACGCCATGGAGCAAGGTTCCTGGATGCAATTCGAAAACGTGTCTTCATACCGGAACGCTCGCATGCTCCTCGATTGGAGAGACGAGCTGTTGCGGCAATGGCGCTGTCGACGTCGGTGAGGATTGCGACGATGGAAATTCGGCGAATGGCGACGGATGCAATTCGAGCTGTCTGTTAGAAGGATCCTCCGCATCCTATTTAACCACCAAGGGCGGTCCTGCGCCAAGTTTTTGTTCAAATGGCATGCTCGAGATTGGCGAGCAGTGCGAAGCAGGCGCGCCGTCACAAGAGGTGATCGCAAAGGGTCGGGGTGCGTTCGTGACGCCGAAGGGCGACGGCTTTGTGGATCCGGTTCAGCTTGCGATCATCGTGGGCGAGAAAGCGCCGGACGATTCTGGAATTCTTGCAACGGATATCTCTGTAGAGCTTGAGGGTCAAAAGGGGAAAGTGCGATACGGCCTCCAGTGCGGCTTTACGGATGAGCATGCCTGCAGAGATCCGAGCCGCGGGATCGATCAATACGGATGTTGTGCGCTTCGCCCCGCCGTTGAGTACAAATTTCCCTTGCCTGATTCCTCGCCTGATCTGGCAGGATCCAAGCCCGTGTGCAGGAACGTTCTCATTCAGGCCGGCTGGAATGTGTCCATGGACGTTTCGAGCGTTGGAAATAATATCGAAATCGCGGAAGCGACTTCGACGTCAAAATGCGCGACCGGCACAATCGAAGTCCTTGCGATCGACAGCAGTGATCATAGCGTATGGGGATGGCTCCGTAGCATCTGGAAGCGCTTCGTCGCCTCGATGAAAGGCGCACCGGCGTTTGCCGAGCGCTGGTGCAAAGGAAATGTAACGGGCCAGCTCGTGCCCGTCGGCACGACGGTAAAGACGTTCGCGTTCAATCTCGATCGGTCTCTCGCGAAAAACACGAAGTATCGCATTCGATTCCTTGGCGACAACTCCACGTCGACGGATCCTCTCGCAGACAACGCGGATCCTGCGAAACGGCTCGGCGTAAAGAGCGCCCGCGGCGTCGTGCGGGCGAATTCGAACGACGATAAAGCAGGACCTCTGATTTGGACGTTCTGGACAGGCGACAAAATCTGTACCGTAAACGCGATCACGATCTCGGACACGACGAAAGGTCCCGATCTCCCCGAGCGCCCGCATCCGTTTCTCTTTGCGAATCCCGGAGGAAATTCAGAGACGCGCTATTTTTCCGCGAGCGCGGCATCTCTTCAAGGCGGAATCGCCGTTCCACTTTCCGCGACGACGGAGTACGGCTGGTCGTGGAGCGCATGGTCAGTCGGTGACACGAATCTCCTCAAAGATCCGGTTGTAAAAACAACGTTGCCAACGCAGGCATCTGTGACATCGAAACAACTGAATGGCAACACGGTTTTGAGCGTGTCCGTCGAAATCACGAAAGACACGGTGAGCGCGCCGCCGACAACCTCGAGCACGATTTGGGGGGTCGAACCCGTTTCCGTTCTCGCATGTCAAAATCCATGGCCGCCATCAGCAACCCCATTTAAGGATTCGCAAAGTTCGAAGAATTTCAGCGCTGGCGATCCGTTTTTCAAAGGTCCGTTTTACAATTTTTCAACCATGTATTGCCGCGACGCGGGAAAGCCAGATGACAAGGACGACGATTTGCCGTCGCTCACGATCAATCAGATTCCGCCAACGCTTCTCGATTATTCGCAAGGCATCCTCCGGCAGTATCTTTTTTCCTATCCGGACGAAAGCAAAATTCCTGCTGTGTATCAGGGTCAGGGATTAAAACAGGATGGCATTGGCATCCGCATTATCGCAAACCCGCAACACCTCTCGCCGGAAGAGTGGTACGCTTCGCGCGGCTTCAGGGGAAGCCCAAAGCCACGCCTCGTGGACGGCTATCCGGCGATTGAGGAAGGGACAACGGTGTATGTTGCGGCAACGAACCGTCCGGGCGGTGATTCCGGAGGGATTTATTCGAACATTTACGTGTTGTCGCACAATCCGGACGCGAAGCCAATCACACGACAGATTGCGACACAGCTCATCAAATATCTCGCCTTCAACATTAATCCAGAGTTTACGAAGCAAACAAACGTGTGCGTGCAGGGAACGACAAAATCCACGCGCGTCGTGTACACGAATCCGGAGGTGAATGGCGGCGTGCCGATCCATTGTCTTGCAGATTGGGAATGCCTCAATCTTGACTCATCTCTCCACTGCGACAGTACGAAAGCGAAACTCATCCGCGATACGCTTCGCGTGGCGGACTTTCAACTCTTGAGCCGCATCTTTGAATCAAAGAAGGATACATTGGGAAAATATCCCCTTCTTTCTGGAGGCACGTATCTTCAAACGCTTACGAATTCACTCTGGCCATCGTGGCAAAAGGAACTTGGCGCCGCGGCAGGAATCACCATACCCGTGGATCCGGTTAACCGTTTTCTCACCTGTGGACAATGCTCGAAGACCGGAACGCCGTGCGCAAAGAACACGGACTGTTCAAATGCAGGCGGTGATGCGCAGATGTGCAAGGGCGGAAAATACGATGGAATCAAGTGGGTCAGCGATGACGCGATCGACCCACAGACGTGTTGGAATCAGAAGACCAGCGTCTTTCAGTGTCCTCAGATCCCATCGGCTGGCGGCTTCGGCGTTTCGCGCGTCTATCGCTATCAGTCGTTTGCGGCTGGATCGCGGTACGACCTCGGAGCGGAGTTTGAAGTGCCGCCCGAACCCGGAAAACTCTCCGACTGGTGGACGCCGCCGCTTGTAGAAGGTGTCTATCGCTGTGCGAATCCGACAGTGCTCGGACAGTATTGTACCGACGGGGCGGGCAAACTGAACGACGCATGGTGTCGTGCGTGTCCGAATGGAAATTGCAATACATGTAAAAGCGGGAAATTCAGCGGCCAGTTCTGCGCCAGCGATTCAGATTGCGCAGCAGCTCCATGTACGGGCGACAAAGATGTTCCGGTCATCGTCGGCTCATGCCGGCAGATCGGCGGAAGCTTTACGTTTACGGGAATTTGCAAGAACACGCCGCTTTCGGACACGGGTCGGTGTGGCGACGGCGTCTTGAATCCGGGTGAAATATGCGATGTTGGCATGACGATGCTCGCATCCTGCGTGACGCCCGCGAGCGAGAAGGGACACAAAAAACAGGTGTGCGATTTCAAAGATTGTACACGGTTCATCGACGATGTGCTCCATCCGCAGTGCGTGGCAGACGTGAAATGCGGCAATGGACGGATCGATGCGGGCGAAGCATGCGACGACGGGTCTCAAAACGGCAAATATGGGCACTGCGACACATCATGCAGCGGCTACGGCGCGTATTGTGGTGACGGCAAACTTTCTCCAGGAGAGAAATGTGATCTCGGATCTTCAGGATCACCTAAAAACGGCGATTATTGCGAAAAGAGTTCATCCGCGTGTTTTGACCCGACAAATTCCTGCGGCGAGGATTGCAAGAGCGTCGGTCCGTACTGCGGCGACGGAATCATGAACGGTCCCGAAGAATGCGATGGACAGACGGAAACAACGACGCGTGGGCTGTGTACCGCCGGCACGGGCGACGTCGTTCTGAAGAAGACGTGCACAGTAGCCACGGAAGAGGCGGACTGCGGAACCAAAGGCGGATGCGCAACCACAGGGATTTTTAAATCGTGCGATGGGACGACTTACACAGATCCAAAGACAGGCATTGTCTATCCAACGCAACACACGCGGACCTGTCGGTCGCCCGGAGCAAAAGATCCGGCGACAAGCGCTGTGATCCAATGCTCCTTTTCTCCATGGTCTTCGTGCGAACAGAAAGGACGTTGCGGTGATGGCATAAAAGATACGGGAGAAGAGTGTGACAACGGACCCACGAACGGAGATACAAAGGCGTGCACGAGCGTGTGCAAGAAAAACGTGTGCGGCGACGGAAAGGTGAACGTTGGCGTTGAAGAATGCGACAACGGCGCAAAAAACGGTGATGTCACCTGCAGCGCGGATTACGGATCCATGTGTCTTTCGTGCTCAACGTCGTGCAAGCATCAAGCCACAGCCGGAGGGTATTGCGGCGATAAGCTCAAAAACGGTCCGGAGCAGTGCGATGGAAAAGAAGGGCTTGCTGGAGTGACGTGTCAAAGCATTGGATTCGATTATGGAACGATACCTGTTGCGAGCGCGATTTCAGAAGAATCCGCTTACTGTCAATTTACGAATACGATGATGTATTGTGTGGGGAAGGGTTGCAAAGAACTCGATGATAGTATCGGGACAAAGATCACTTGTACCAAGGATGTGAATTGTGAAAGAGACAAAAATCTCAAACTTTCCCCCTCTGTTATGCATTCTGCCCTACGGACAGATGGGAAAAGCGCGATCGACACGCCCGATTATTATAACGAAGAAGGCGGGTATATCGCGAACGGTCGATGCATATCGGATATCCCATCCTGTGCATCGTCTTGCACGTATGGAAGTTGCGCTCGCTGTTCTGATCCGATCACGGATCCGGAGTTGAGCAGTTCAATTACAGGAAGAGTCCTTGATGCCTTTGATCAAACGCAGCCCGTACCCGGCGCGCGCGTCACGCTTCTCTATCGAGGCGTGAAAGTATCTGAAGCTGCGACGAGCAAAGATGGCGTGTTCAGCTTTACCGTGATGAATCGACATTTTGCCTGCGATTCGTACCGCGTGGTTGTGGATTTTTACGGCGACAATCCGAATACGAAGCTTCTCGATGAAAGCGTAAACGGCGGGTACCTCCCATTCACGAGTCAGCCATTTGCCGCGTCGCAGTTTTTGTCCAAGGGACTTGAGAATGCTTCTGGAACCATCACGCTCATCCCGCGCGGGAATAAAGGAGAAACGTACGTGATCGTGAGTTGGAAAGGTTTTCAGAGAACCGTCCCACCACCATTCGATGCACCAAAAAGCGCAACAAGCACAATCGTGACAATCAGGGCCCAGTTTCAGTCGCATGTGATTTTGCCGACAGGTCTTGCGTTTACCTCACAGACGAAGAGCGATCCAAAGGTGGAATGCAACGGCGAAAAGGACTGCATATACAAAGTATGCGGAGGATCGGATTGTCATCGTGATGTGCAAGCGAACCATCCAGGATTGTCGAACACGGCAAAGAAGCCCTATGCGGCGCTTGGATTTAATCGAGCTGGAGAATGCCGGCTCGGTCCGCAAGTACTGCGGTTTTCGCGCAAGTATGCCACGGGCGGCGATTATCGTTTCTTGGTTGAGTTTGGTTCAGGAGGGTTGGAAGATTTTCGTAACTTTCAATTAAAAGTACAAGTTTTGACAGACATCGATACAAAGGTGTATAATCCGCCGCCTTTGCCGGTCGGGGCAAACATCTGGTATGTATTCGCGCAGAATGCTCTTGATGGATCACTCACGGAGCAGGTCAAGATGCTCACAAGCGGAGAGAGCAAAACACTGTTTGGAAAGAATTTTGAAAGCGTAACGCTCCCCGGGTGCTACTAACTTTGAATATGATACTCTCTCGCAAATTTTGGGTCGGTCTCGGTGTCGGTGGAGTTTTCCTTACGGGGATCGTCGTCATTTTCGTTCTTCGCAATCGTTCGATTGAACCGACGGATGTGCTTCTCTCGACTCCTTCGCGCGTCTCGCGTCCGATGCCTCCATCGCCAGGCCTCACGAAAGAAGAGCAGGCGATCAAAGATGAAATCGCACGGCTCGAAAAGACGTTGCCAAAAGATATCAGTGAAACGTGGTCGCCAGAGCTCCGGAAACTGATGGAGGAACGCACTGCGCGACGCGGGGCCGCCCCGACATCTGCCACGACAGCTACTACACAATAAACTCTTCATTTTCTTTTATGTTTGACGCCACTCCACCCAATTTGCCGGTCGCGCCATTGCCGCCAACTGCAGGCCCTGCTCCGACTCCGCCGCCGACACCTCCATCACCTCCATCATCTTCTCCCGTACAGAACATGATGATGTCTGGAACGGTGAAAAAGGAGCCGGAAGACATTTTTGCAGGCATTGTACAAGCACCGCAAAAGCCGCCTTCCTCGATTCTTCCACCCACGCAACCGCGCCGACAATTCCCATGGAAATGGCCAGCCATGATTCTCGCGATCCTCATCGTCCTCGGTGGCGTTGCGTACGCCGCGTGGGCATTCTTCAACGCACCAGCGCAGAAGAAAGCCATTGCACCCACACCGAGTCCAATCGTCAAGATCGTGGAAACGCCTCCTGTTGACGAAACCTCGCCGCCCGCCGCGATCCCTCCCTCGCCAACGACTACGCCCCCCGCGGGGATCACGATTCCCATTCCAACGTCGCAACCGGCAACGACGGAAGGCGTGGATACCGACGGCGACGGGCTTACGGACGTTGAAGAGCCGTATTACGATGCGGATCTAACGAAGAGCGATACGGACGCGGACGGATTCCCTGACGGAAGCGAAGTGTTGAATCTGTTTGATCCGTCAAAGAAAGGCGGAAAGCTTACGGACGCCTCATTTATGTCGCGTCTCCTTTGGAACGGTTGGTCATTTTTCGCGCCAAAGCCATGGAGCATCATCGCGGATCCTACGTCGCGCGAAAAAGCAGCAGTTGCGACTGGCAGCGCAGGCCGTTTCCTTCTCGAACGAATGCCGAACGACGCGCGCGACCCCATCGATGCGTGGCTCGCGAAAAATGGCTTCTCGGCGCCGACGGTTGTGAAAACGAAAAGCGGGATCGAAGGCCGTCAATCGTCTGACCGTCTCACGACCTATCTTCCGGCAACTGACAGCGTCTTACAAATAACGTATGATGTGAACGGCGATGCCGCAGTCGAGTACAGGACAAGCGCACAGATGATCGTGGCGTCGATGAGCAACAAATAAACGGATATGTCTGACGCGCCTCAATCCCCTCCGCCGTCACGTGCAGAGTCACCGCTCGTCACGGAGCCGGAAATTTTTGTGATCCCTGAAAAATTTTACGGAGCGGCGTTGAAAGCGAAGGTGCCGGAGGCGAATGAAGGAAAGAAAGAGGAAAAACCGATCACGCCGCCGACGCGAGGGAAGACCGGTCTCATCGTCGCTGCGAGCGTAGTGGCGCTTCTCGGCATTGGAGGCGCGTTTGTCTACTTTAATCAAAGCATGTTGTTTCCAAAGCCCGCGCCGCCCCCCACGCCGGTCACGCAGTCGCAACCGCCCCCCACGCCCGCGCCGCCGTCCTCTCCGAAAGATCTTGTCGTAACTTCCACGAGCCCCACCAGCGCGTCGCTCTCGTGGACCGACACGGCATCGGACGACATCGGCATCCGTGTCGACCGCGCAGATGGACAAGGCGCGTTTACACCGCTTACAAGTTTGCCTCCGAAGAGCGAATCGTTTCTCGACACGTCTGTTCAGCCGGGCCAATCGTATCGCTATCGCGTGAGTGCGTTGAATGCGGGCGGAGAATCGCCTTCATCGAACGAAGCGGCCGTGATCGTCGCGACGCTCCCACCACTGCCACCGCCGCCACCGGAAAAACCAACGCTCCCCCCGGCCGGGCTCGATACGGATTCAGACGGGCTCACGGATTTGGAAGAGCGACTGTTCGGCACGAATCTGCGGAATCCAGATACGGACGCGGATGGTTTTCTTGATGGGAACGAAGTGTTTCATCTCTACAACCCGAATGGCCGCGCGCCTGCACGGCTCATCGACGCCGGACTCGTGAAGTCGTGGAGCGGATCGGTCGGGTGGACGATACAGATCCCGACAAGTTGGACTTCAACGTTTGATGTCGCGGACGGCTCGCGCGCGAATATCACGACAGGCCATGGCGAAATTGTCACGCTCTCGATCGAGGAAAATCCAAAAAGACAATCCACGCTCGATTGGTATCTTGAGAAGCATCCGAATGCGAAAGCGGATCAGGCGCTGCAGTACCGGTCAAAGAAAGGATATCAGGGCATCATTGGCGCCGACCTTCTGACGACATACCTCCCGTGGGGCGAAAAAATCTTCGTGTTCACGTACGATATCGACGGTCAGCCGTTCATCAATTTCCGGACAACATACGCGATGATGTTGAACTCGCTCGAACTCAAGGGCGTTCCTCCTGCGTCCTCTTCCACGATCACAACGCCGCTTCCGTTCGAGCCGGGGGCAACGACGACAGGGGTCATCGCGCAGCCGATTCCTGTCGCGCCTGCAACATCGACGTCGCCGCGAACGGCGACGAGCTCCGCACCATGATCGCATGCGTGGTCACCGGTCGCATACCACGAGCGATCACGCGACGCGATATGAATCGGGCGATCCAGCTCACCATTCGTGCGACGCGACGAAAGAAGAAGGGGACCGTCGTCGTTGCGTTCGTGTCGAATCAACGAATACAGGAGTTGAATCGTCGATACCGTCGCTGTGATCATCCGACCGACGTCCTCTCATTTTCACCGCTCCCTGCCTTCTCCGTGTTCAACGGCAGAGGGGGGACCGCAAGAGAGGTCGGAGATCTTTTTCTTTCGCCCTCTTATATACGGAAGGCGGCGCGTGAACGAGGCATTCCGTTTAGGGAAGAATGTTTACGCGTGAGCATCCACGGTCTCCTGCACCTTTTTGGATATGACCACGCGATACACAAGGAAGAAAAACGGATGTTCGGGATTCAGGAACGAGTGGTGAGGAGATTAGAATCTAGAATCTAGAAGCGAGAATTCTATGTCATTCATTCACGGATTTGCGGAAAGTTTCTCCCATGCGTGGCGCGGATTGCTTCTTGCATTCCGGACAGAGCGCAGCTTTCGCATCCACATCGCCGCAAGCATCGTCGTGCTCCTCGCGTGCATGCTTTTTCCTCTCGCCGCATGGGAACGGGCTGTTTTACTTCTCGCAACTGCGTCTGTGCTTGTGTTAGAATTGTTGAACAGCATGGTCGAGCGTCTTACGGATCTGGTGAAACCACGCATACATGCGTATGCCCATGATATTAAGGATCTCATGGCGGCCGCGGTATTGATCGCGTCTAGTTTTGCGGCCGCGCTCGGATTTTTCATTCTCATCCCGCATCTTGGCGCATTTCTCGATCGCATATGAAAGAACGATTGTATGTCGGGCTTGATCTCGGCACTTCGCATATCCGACTTGCCGTCGGCCAGCGCGTGATGTTGAACGACGCCGTTGGGCACATTGCCATCATCGGTGCGGCAGAGGTGCCGTCGCAGGGAATCTCGAAAGGCGGTATCACGTCTCTCGACGACGCCGTGAGTTCCATCACAACCTGTCTCGAACAGGCCGAGCGTCTTATTGGGCTCCCGATCTCGGACGTCACGGTGGGCATCGGTGGAACGTGCATTACGTCGCAGATGGTCAAAGGCGTGATCGGAATTTCTCGTCCAGAAGGGGATATCCGACCTGAAGACGTTGCGCGTGCGCTTGAGGCCGCGCAGATGGGCGTGAACCCTGCGAATGTTGAAATTCTTCACGTCCTTCCGCGGAATTTTGTCGTTGACGGGCAAACGGGAATCACGGATCCGGTCGGTATGCGAGGGATTCGTTTGGAAGTCAATGCACAGATCGTTCATGGCCTTTCGGGACACGTTCGGAATCTTGCAACGGCGGTTACGCGAACAGGCCTCGACATCGTCGAGCTCGTGTCTGCTCCGCTTGCGCTCGCGGAAGCCATCACGACCGCACGTGAGCGTGAGCTCGGTGTCGCCGTATTGTCGCTCGGCGCGGGGACCACAGGTCTTGCCGTCTACGAAGATGGAGAATTGCTTCATGCCGCGACCCTTCCGATCGGCGCGGATCATATTACGAACGACATCGCGATCGGGCTTCGAACGTCGCTCGACATTGCGGAGCGTGTGAAGTGCGCGTGCGGCCGCGCGGATGCGGAGAATCTTCCCACGCGCGGCGCTGACGTCGATCTCGCCGATTTTGGCGCCGATCAAAGCGAGCTCGTGCCTATTCGTTTTATTGCTGAAATTATCCAAGCGCGCGTCGAGGAGCTCTACGACAAAGTCGAAGCCGAATTCCGCCGCATCGAACGGAGCGGATTGCTTCCTGTTGGAGTGATCCTTTCCGGCGGCGGATCGAAACTGTCCGGGCTTGTGGAGGTCGGAAAGCAAATTCTTCGCCTTCCATGCGCGCGTGGTCGCGTGGCCGTGCAGAGCCATATGCCGGAATATGTCGAGGATCCTGTGTGCAGCACGGCCATTGGGCTCGCGCTCTGGTCGTCTCGAAGCGAGGGGCGCGTCACACGAACGGGCGATCACAAAACATTTATGCATGGTATGGCTTTGCTTGGTAAACTCAAACGACCTTTTGGAAAGTTGTGGAGATCATTTGTACCCTGAAATTCCCCACCTCCTTGACGTCTCGCATCACATCTTTGTATGCTTGATGAAAGATTCATTTTAGGTCTCAATGAGTTAACAATTGAGCACCTAATGTACTCATAGAACCTCTGAAGTTTCTCATCATACTATGCCGGAAATTAAACCGCATGTAGAGACGTTCGCAAAGATCAAAGTTGTCGGTGTTGGCGGATCCGGCAATTCTGCGGTGAATCGTATGGTCGTCGCAAAAATTCGCGGCGTTGAATTTGTTGCCGTCAACACGGACGTCCAGGCGCTGCATTACTCTCACGCGCAGACGAAACTCCATATTGGAAAGACGATCACGCGCGGACTCGGAGCTGGAATGGATCCGGAGATGGGGATGCGGGCGGCGGAAGAGAATGAGGAAGAGATCCGCGAGGTTTTGAAAGGCGCGGATATGGTGTTTGTCACGTGCGGACTTGGCGGCGGCACCGGATCCGGCGCAGGTCCAAAGATCGCGGCAATCGCAAAAGATATGGGTGCCCTAACCGTCGCGGTGGTGACGCGCCCTTTCAGTTTTGAAGGCGTGCAGCGCCGGGCAATCGCGGACGCGGCGCATGAACGGCTCGTGGACGTCGTGGATACCATTATCACGATTCCGAACGACCGCGTGCTTCAGATCATCGATCGGAAAACGACGCTTCTTGACGCCTTCGACACCGTAGACGAAGTGTTGCGTCAGGGCGTGCAAGGCATCTCTGAATTGATTACGGTTCCCGGTCTCATCAATGTGGATTTTGCGGATGTGCGCGCCATCATGTCAAACAGAGGATCATCGCTCATGGGCATCGGCCGCGGGAGTGGAGAAAATCGCGCAGCTGACGCGGCGAAAAGCGCGATCGCGTCACCGCTTCTTGAGGTTTCGATTGATGGCGCAAAGGGCATTCTGTTTACGATTACGGGCGGTTCGAATCTTGGAATGTATGAAGTATCGGAAGCGGCGAAGATCATCACCCAATCCGCGGATGCGCATGCGAAAGTTATTTTTGGCGCGATCATTGATGAAAGCATGAAGGATGAGGTAAAGGTTACGGTCATTGCCACAGGTTTTGAGACGCGGCAATCCGGATCGAAACCGAAGAATGCCCTTGCATCAGGTGTCTATGGTCCCGCACGTTCAACGGAACCGCTTGATTTCATGAATTTCAAATCGCGTGCGCCTTCGCCGTTTGCCGCGCGTGATGCGACAGCGACTCCTCCGCCGATGACCGTGTCCTCGCCGTTCGTGCCGCGCGAACCTGAACCGATCGCGGCACCATCATCCGATTCGTCTGATGCCGTGTCGATACAGCCGTCGAATCGCATTCCAGAGCCGCGAACCGTTCAGCCGCATGTTTCGCAACCCGTCTATGCGCCCGTGCTCGTGACGCGTCCGCCTCCGCCCCCGTCACCTCCGCGCGTGTCCGCCGATTCCGAAGAGGAGCGGCTCGAAATCCCGGCGTTTATCCGGAAGAAGATGATGTAAGTCAAGATATCTTTCTGTTATGATGTATGTGTTATGCATTGTCCCGTATGCACTCACGCCGATACCAAAGTCATTGATTCACGTCTCTCTGCGGACGGCGATGCAGTTCGTCGCCGTCGTGAGTGCGAAAAATGCGAGTATCGTTTTTCCACGAATGAAGAGGTTGAGCTTCTCGACCTGACGATTGTCAAACGCGATGGGCGGCGTGAATCCTACTCGCGCGAGAAGCTCGAGAATGGCCTCAAAAAGTCGCTTGAGAAGCGGCCAGTAACGGATGCGTCGTTTCGTGCGCTCGTTCACGCCACGGAACGGGATATTCAGCGAAAAAAAACGAATGAACTGACAAGCGCGGACGTGGGTGAAATCGTCATGAAAAAGCTTCGGCAGTTTGACAAGGTTGCGTACATCCGTTTCGCATCCGTCTATCGGCAGTTTGAGGATGTCGCCTCGTTTACGCGTGAGCTCGATACGCTTGAGAAAAAGAACAGGAAACGTACGAGAAACACGAAACGGCAGACGTGATATACTGGTCGTCCCCCTACGATTGTTTGTTATGGAACCTCTGAAAAACGCGGCTCGACTGTCTTCGACGCTGAGCTCAGACGAAGCGAGCTCGCCGAAGTCGATCTGCTCGTGTTTCCCTCGGCAACTCCTCGACGTATGTTTCCCGACGACGCTGTGCGTGTCGGGATCCCGACAACCCGCTACGCGGGTTCGTCGGGACAATACTTTACGTCTGCGTCGTTGCCTCAGTCCAACACATCGCATCTCATCGTTTTTCAGAGGTTCCTTATGAAACGTACGAAAATCATTTGCACGATCGGACCGGCCACGAATGCGCTTGAGACGCTTGTTCTTCTTGGAAAAGCCGGCATGGATGTGGCGCGACTCAATTTTTCCCATGGCACGCACGCGGATCACCGCACCATTTTTGATCGGCTTGTTAGAGCCGGAAAAAAACTCGGTCAACCGTTCGGAATTCTCCAAGATCTTCAGGGACCAAAGATTCGCGTCGGCGATCTACGGAAGGAGGGCGTGACGCTGATCGCCGGACGCCGCGCCATCTTCACGACGTCCTCGCATCCCGAAGACGGCGATATTCCCGTGACGCTTTCATCGCTTCATGACGACGTGAATCCGCGCGAACATCTCCTGCTTGACGACGGGCTTCTCGATGTCGAAGTGCGGCGCGTAGAAGGCCGGAGAATTTTTTGCGAGGTCGTGACGGGCGGCGTATTGACATCGCACAAGGGATTGAATCTTCCTGGCACGTCTCTCCGCATTCCCGCCCTCTCGATCAAAGACAAGGAGGATGCGGCGTTTGGCGTGAAAATGGGCGTGGATTTCGTTGCGCTGTCGTTTGTTCGGTCTGCCGCGGACGTGAAAGGATTGCGCGCGCTCTTGGATCGTCAGGGTGAAAAAGGAAAAAAGATCCATCTCATCGCGAAGATAGAAAAGAAGGAAGCCGTTGACCGGTTTGACGACATTCTCCCGCATGTTGACGGCATCATGATTGCGCGCGGGGACATGGGCATTGAAATGCCAGCGGATCATGTCCCTGTGATCCAGAAACAGCTGATCTCGCGTTGCCGTGAGCGGGGAGTGCCCGTCATCGTTGCGACGCAGATGCTCGATTCCATGACGAGAAATCCCAGACCTACGCGTGCAGAGGTTTCGGACGTCGCAAATGCAGTCGCAGACCATGCAGACGCTGTGATGCTTTCTGGCGAAACGGCCACCGGGAGTTTTCCTGTTCAAACCGTCGCATTGATGGCGCAAACCATCGAAACCATGGAGCGATCCGCGTTTGATGATGTGAGAACGCTCGCACTCGGAGAATCTACAGACGTGAATTACGCGCTTGGCGCATCTGTCCGTTTGTTGGTTGATGCTCTTCATCACGCGCCAGTGTGCGTTGTGACCGCTTCCGGCCGAACGGCACGCATTCTTTCTTCCATGCGTCCGGAAACCACGATATTCGCATTGACGTCCGATTCACACATCGCGCGGACATTGCGTCTCGTCTGGGGAGTGGAGTCGCACGTTGTGAATACACAAAAAACAGCAGAGATGCAGATTCAAAAAGCATTGCACGCTCTTTGCGCAACGAAGCGCATCAAAAAAGGGGAGACGATTATCGCCGTCTCCGGTTCAGACACATTCCCAAAAAATTTCATCAAGAGAATTGAAATCGTGCGAGTGTAACTTCAGAAAAAAAACGACTCCTATTTGGAATCGTCAATGTTGGTGCGACGGCTGGGGATCGAACCCTATAAGACGAACGTCAGCAATAATACTGAATAAAGAGAGAAACCTTTGTTGGAGCCATATTATCAGTATTTCAACTGTTATCAGGTTTAGTCAAATCTACCAACTTTCGTCAACTCGTGGGCAACAGGTGGGCAATGTTGGAAGATGAAAAAAAGTGACAAAAAAACAGGGCGCATATAGCTCTGTTTTTAATCCAAGATAAACTTCCGAAGCCAACGTGGTTGGTGCGTTCCAGAGTAATGCCTTAATACCTCAACCGCAATCTGAAATGAATCAGGCATCTTTAATAATTCCTGCCAGATTGTATCTGGAATCGGGTCATCCGGCTTTGATGCTTTGATGTCTGCACTTTTTAGATGGATAATTCTATCTCGAAGTGCCTCCAGATTCTGGAATCTTTCCCAAAGAGCAGTCCCTTTTGGATTTATCACTCCATTTGATGCAGGTAGCTGAATGAGAATTTCTAATTTTTTGTCTAGGCTTAAACTTCTCTCCATCTGATCCTTAGAGTATTCCTCAATACATCTACCGTCTTTCCTAGCCTCTTTGTGGATATGACCCTCTGGTATTGCTGAATTAGTAAACGATTCGACAGACGTGTACGCGAAAACGACTGAAGCCATCATTTGCTCTAAGTAATCAAATAGCATGTCTGATTCGATGAACGGCATCTTTCCAGACGAACTATTAAAAAACGTGGTCTGCGCCCTGATTATTTTCGCTTCTTCGAAAGCTTTTTTTGAAAGATCAAGAAATAGTGCTGTAGCGGAAGGAACGCCAAAATTGAACCTCGCACCATCTACAGACATTGAGGAAGACTGTGTGACAGCAGTCCCAACGGGAAGAGTCACGCCCGTCCATGGGCTAATAAATGGCTTCGCAAGTGACGAAGCTGCACGCAACCTCCAATCTTGTTTAGCTAAATCTTCTGATTCAACAATGGGTTTATTCATACAGCACCTTTTATACTTGATCCCAGACCCGCAATGGCATGGATCGTTCCTTCCAAGTTTCTGCATACAAATTACATTAGACGAGCATCATACCGAAGTCGTTTTGAGCGCGAAACGATTGATACCCTACTACTCCATCGATTTTAATGCTAGGTTTTAGGTAAAGAAACCTAATTATGGCAGGCAACGCAAGCCGTATCAACGGCAAAAAAGGAGGTCGCCCCTGTGGCTTCGAAACCTCGGAAACCAAGACGCGCCGCACAATGAAGCAGCAGTGGCTGGAAAAGATCAAAACCGCTGCCGACCGGATTTTTGATGCCCAACTTGATCTCGCACTTGGTCATCTCGCCCAAGCGAATGGGCCAGGAGGCTCAATTCGCGTTTATGAACGATCACCGGACGGCAAGAGCCTCCAATGGATAATGGAGCAAGTTTGGGGCAAAGCGGAGAATACCAACCCCGTGGAAGAAGCGCCCAGTAGCGGAAACGTAGAGGATATTCTAGATGAAGAAGGCATACGTCTTTTTGAACAGGCAATTAGATTTGCTTTGCCCAACCAAAAACCATACCAGCATTCAAAACCAGCTCGCTCTTATCAAGCGTCAGCCTACAATACTATCTCTTCGCCAGTCGTCCGCCGCTCTTCAGGCAATCCTTAAGAGTCTTGTAGGCGGTAAATTTTAACGTTTGTTTATAGTAACGCGTTCCCTTGGCATGACAGATCGAAGTCGTGCTCTTTTTAACTATGGGATCAACGACATGGGCAGTCTTCGCGAAGGATACTGCTGGCATCATCAAGATGCCCGACACGAGCAAAACCGAGGCCGCTTTGCGTAAAACATTTTTCATCATAGGAGCTCTATTTTGCCCTCGGCGTAATCTTGAGACCTGTGTATGTTGTCGGGTCTTTCAACGCTTTCACGAATGCGAGTATATACGCAGAATCTCCAGCCTTCAAATTACCCGCCGCCATGATTCTGGCCTTATCCTGATCTCCCAAGTCAGAGATGAAGAAATCGATCACCTGCCGTGTTCGTGGGTTATAGGTGATGAGCAGGGTGACTCCATTCTTTTCGAAACTGTTGTCCCATGTAGCATCTTGCCCCATTGCTTCAAGCTGAACCTTCGTAGGCTCAACGAGCTTATCTACCGGTTTTCCAAGAACTTTCTTGATTTGATCCACGTTTTTTCCAATGAGAGACGGAACATCAAATACGACTTTTTGGGTCGAGGTCGTGGATGCTCCAACATTGCTATTCAACTGTGACGGCTTATCTGACGATGCAAACGAACCAATAATAGTCACGAATACGAAAAAACCTAAAATGCCTACTGCGATTGGACGTTTCTTGTACCAAGGCCTTGCCTTTTCCAGTGCAACCAGCTTCTCCATCTCTTCTTTGTCTGGTTGTGTTTCTATATCAAGATAGATCGTGTCGTCCTTTTTAGCGAGGTAATAGAAAAGGTAGATCAAAAAGCCGATACCAAAAAGAAAGCAGCTGAGTGTCGCAAACAAACAACTAAAGCTCTTTTTACGAAATAATTGCGCCGTGGTATTGGTCTGACTTATGACGTGATAACCGCGAGAAACGGCTATGTTAATCTGGCCTTTTAGACTGCCTTGGGCTTGGGATATAAGCCACTGCGGGTTAGTCTGTTGCATAGAGAATGCTTTTGAGATTGAGGAATAAGTCGATTAAGTCGAGCGTAGATGCTTTGAATGGTGGGTGGGGAGATAACACAAAAGGCCTCCCAAACCAACGGCGACCCCTTTCGAAGCCGTCCTACACCCTTTCGGGCATAGACCTACGCTAATAAGTGTCGGTCAGGAGACCGTCTGTATTAGCGTAGGGTTTATCTTTGCCATGCCGTCCACGAGTTGCCCCGTGAGAGGTTTAGGCATTGTGCGAACAGTGACAATATGCCCCAAATGAGCTAAAAATGCAATAAACCGAATTATGAATATGCAAAATGAGAATGGGAATAAAGACGAGGTCTATATAAAATGGCGCGATGGTCTTGCTGCTGCGGTAGTAAACACTGTAAGAACTCATTTTATCCGGAAAAAGGTGATGGATGAAATGAGGCCATATATTTTTTTCATGAACGGCGAATGCTATGCCAATCGTGTAAAGATCGACTTTCCTGATAAGAAAGCTCTGTATTATTTTTTAGTCAAAGCGCTTGTCGAACACGCTCAAGTAGACGGGTCTTGCAGCTACAAGACAGTCATCGACTACTGGGCTAGACAAGGGATCACGGTCAAACAAGATCCAAAAGCACAGAAAAAGAGCGTTGATAACGCACTCACACAGCTATATAAAGATAGAGAAAATCAGAAGATAAAATTTCCTATGCATAGTTTGGACGGCAAGAAGTTGATTGAGAAGAAAAAAAATCATCTCGTCTTCAATAATCCCAACATAGTTTTTTGAGAAAAATTATTGCTGGTGCCTTACTTGTTGATAAGAAAAAAACATGGCTAAAAACAGCCATTTTTTTGTACATACAAGCACGGGACTTCTACAGCATCTTATGGAGATAATGCAGGAAACATATGAGAATACTTACAACCGAAGACGCTTACTACCGATGTAGTGATTTTCCACTCATCGTCTCACTATCTATTTGGTTACCGATTATTGCCATAGACAGAACCGACCCACGACGCGTTTATTTTTTGTTCCTGAGGTCAAACGAACTTGATTCTCTCGTAGCGAATTACAATCGACGCGAACTCCGCGTAGAACCACAAGCGTTTTACCACGCTACAAAAAATGTGAAGGCGCGACTGTACGAGGATGACTAGTTTTAACACGGCAACTCATGAGTATGGAAAGAAAAGCTACGAATCAATTTACCATAACACCAAATCAGGTCATCTTTGACCCGCTTCTTCAAGCTGGGGATACCCGCATCTATGCGGCTCTTCGCTCATATCGTAATGAAGATAAAAAGGAATCAGTTTTTCCTTCAAAGGCTACTATTGCGGCGAAACTCGGATGTAGCGAGGACACGATTGCGCGAGCTATTGAGCGCCTTACAGGGCGGGGTCACGTCAGTTACGTAAAAGGTGTGAGAGGGTATACAAATCGATATCAATTCCGAGACGATTATCGGAAAGAATATATCTACTCTCCTGCGGGTATCATAGCCGCAAACATACGGGTCGATGGCCGCACAGATGAGGTGAAGTCATCCGCACCAGCGCAACACCAACCAGAACCAAGTAACCAAAATAATAAACCAGAGAGATCTCCGTTTCTTTTTCATGGAAAAGATAAAGCTTTCGTCGTAGACGATGGATCGATCCGCATCAAGACCCACTCGGGTCAATGGGTGGATTATGGTGGTGGTGATGACGCAAATTTTCGATTTGGCGGGCTCCAAGGAGTCGAAGCTCGAAAGGCCGCGATCAAGCATTTTTGTGGAAAAACCGCTACCCTATCCTCGTTGCCCACGAGCGAGGAATGTCCCAATCCTTCTCGTCCAACAATCCCGCCCTTCGACAATCTAAATAATGACTGACACCGGCTCACACTCCCAAGCCGGAGGGTTGAATATGAGGCTTCTGACACGCGATGAAGTTGCGGCACAGCTTCGTATATCAAAAACAAGTGTCTACCGAATCGTTGAAAAGCGCGCTATCCGGTTCTATCGAATCGCAGGCGTTCTTCGATTCGATCAAAAAGACATTGAAGCATTCATCAAGCAGGGATGTGTCGAGCCGATAAAATGAAAATGAATATGTCTGCACGACAACTTGGCGCTTCATGGTACGTGGATTTCCGTTTCAACCATGAGCGCTATCGAAAACGTAGTCCAGAAAACTCAAAAGCTGGTGCACAGGCCTATGAAGCCGTACTGAGACAACGGCTGGCACGCGGTGAACCAATTGATGGACACAAGAAAAAACAAACGTTGACCTTCCAAGAGTTTGCCAAAGAATGGCTTGATACCTACGCTCGCACAAACAACAAACCATCTGAAGTATGTACCAAAGAGCTGATCCTTCGTCTACATCTCGTTCCCTTTTTTGGGAGGATGCTGATTGATCAGATAGGGGCCTCGGATATTGAACGCTACAAAGCTACAAAACTTACCAACTATGCTGCTAAAAGCATCAATAATCACCTCATCTGCCTCGGTAAATGTCTTCGAACCGCCGTTGACTGGGGGCGATTAGTCGTCGCTCCAAGGATGAACACCCTCCGAACCACCATCCCAAAAATTGATTATCTGACACCCATAGAAACAGCGCACCTACTAAGCGATGCGGCAGAACCGATTTGGAACGAGTTTACGCGCATGGCGGTTCGCACGGGGATGCGGCGGGGCGAGCTTGTAGCGCTTGACTGGTCTGACGTAAATCTTCACCGTGGAACAGTTGCCGTTCGCCGTTCCTACGTGAATGGCATTATTGGCACACCAAAGAATCACCGAGAGCGCACGATTCCACTCACGGAGGATGTTCGGGCCATGCTCCACAAACGCTCTAAAAAGATGGGGCTTGTCTTCTGTACGCCTGAAGGACACATCCTCGACAAGAGCATCAACGGAGGTGCAATCAAACGTATCTGTACGCGCGTTGGTATCCGCTCAATTGGTTGGCACGCGCTTCGCCATACCTTCGCCTCTACGCTCGTCACAGAGGGCGTTCCTTTGACCATTGTGAGCCAACTCCTCGGACACTCCGACATCCGTGTGACAATGCGTTACGCACACCTTGCGCCGTCCGTTCTCCACGATTCTGTACAAGTCCTAGAACGAGCGGAACGACGCGCCCTTGGAGAAAATGGGCAACAGGTGGGCAATGAGAACAAAACTACTGATGCTGATTTTTCGTTCTTCAAGTTTTTGAGTTCGATTTCTAACGTCAACCAAAACAAAAACGACTCCTATTTGGAATCGTCAATGTTGGTGCGACGGCTGGGGATCGAAC
>CAYHYU010000006.1:0-23494 GCA_964360885.1 uncultured Gammaproteobacteria bacterium
ACGGTGTATCCGCGGAGAATACAGCGGCGCCCGCGCGTGTGCGCAACGTCCCTCTCATCGCGTTCGCGATGCTCGAGATTTTTGCCGTGGCACTTGTCTGGCGCACCTCCGTATTGCCGTTCCATGCGTCGTACCTCACGATCAAGTCGAACAATTATTTTAGCGCAGGAATTTTTCCACAGTCCTTTGAGTACGCGAAATCCGCAGCCGCGATCCCAACGCCGTATCTCGACGAGCAAACATTCCTTCAGTCGCGGAATCTCATTGCGACTGTGGAAAATGGAGCGCTTGTCAATCTTCCCGGGTGGAAGGCGTGGCACGACCTCGTCAGGAATTTAAGCGATCGTCATCTCAATGACCACCCGCGTAACACGCATCCGCATTTCATCTATGCGCGATTCCTCCAGTCGATCGCGCGGCATGTTCCCGAAGATTTGCCGTTCGCGGAACAAGAATATCTTGCGGCGTTGAAAACAAGCCCAAAACGTCAACAGATCTTGCATTCGCTTGCGCGATTTTATCTCGAACGAGGAAAAAAAGAACAGGGCTATGAGTATTTTCGACGGGCCGCGGAAGTTGATCCGGAAGTCGGAGAAAGCCGCTGGTACGCGGGAATTTCGCTCTTCTTCGATATGGGTCGGCGTGAAGAAGGCGCGCGCGAGATCGTGGCGGCGATGAAAGCAAAGGCGCCGTATTCCCCGAAAAATGTTCGCGAAGCTGTCATCATTTCAACCGCGTATGAGATCGTGCGCGATGCAGACGGTTATCTTCAACTTTTGAAGACCGTTCCGTCGCTCGGTGGCGGCGATTCGGCCTCTTACGTCGAACTCGCGCGGATCGCCGAATCGCTCGGGCTCATTCCGCAGCGCGATCTGATTTTGAACGCAGTCGTGAAGGCGGACCCAGCGTCCGCGCCGCGATTTGTTCCGCTTCTCGTCACACACACGGCGACGTCCATCAATGAGAGCTTAAAACAAACGCCTCCGCCGGCGGTAACGCCGCCAACCCCGGCCATGTCTGCTGCTAAACCAACGTTGATCGTTGCGTCTTCCAGTCCAAGCGGATCAGGACCTCGGAAAAGATAGGGCGTCGCGATTGCCGCGATATGTTTCTTCCCACGAAAATCGTTCCGTGACGATGCGTCTGGCTGCAGAAGAAAGGTGCGCGCGCCGCTCAGGATCGTTTTTGATCTGTCGAAAGGCATCATGAAGTGCAGCTGCGTCCCCCACGGGGACGATAACGCCAGCATTCCCCCGCGATTCGTCCTCGAGCATCCATCGACACGCACCAACATCTGTTGCAACGGACGGGAGCCCTGCTGCCATGGCTTCAAGAAGCGTCCATGGCATTCCTTCTTTACGCGATGGAAGTGCGAAGAGGTCGAAGGCAGGAAGGAATGACGCGGCGTCGGAGCGGTAACCCGTCACAAGGACACGATCCGTGAGGCCGAGCGTGTCGCGCGTGCGTGTTACCATCTCTAATTCAGCCCCATTGCCAAAAATCACCGCGACTACGCCGCGATCCTCGTCACACATACGCTTCAGGACGTTGAGATAGGGGAGAAGGGCTTTTGTCGGATACGCGTTTGCGATGGTGCCGATCACGAATGCCCGTTCTGGGATTCCCAGTGCGCGCCGCGCGTCCATCCGTGTCTTGAGTCGCGAGACGAATGCCGCGACATCGAGTCCATTCGGAACCGTCACGATTCGTTCGCGCGGTACGATCCCAAGCTTCTTCGCAAGCATCTCATCTCCCGGGTGCACGGTGATGATGACGTCCTTGTATTTTGCGGATACTGTTTCTGCTGTACGATAGATCCACTGCTTCCAGCTCGCCATCGGCTCGAGGAACGACCAGCCGCCAATGCGGTAGACGACGCGGGGATGAGAATTTGTCGCTTGTCGCTTGTCGCTTGTAGCGGCGAGAGAACCGAGGACGCCCATTTTTGAGCTGTTAAGATGGATCGCATCCGGACGGAATGAGCGATACAATCGCGTGAGTTCTCTGATCGCTCTCCAATCTTCGATAAGATTGATGTCACGCCGGACATGCGTCAACCGATGCGTGTGGATGCCTTGTCGCTCCGCTTCGGCCCATAATTCGCCTTCACCGCCAGCCGCAAGGAGAACCTCATGTCCTTCTTTTTTCAATTCTGTTGCGAAATGAATCAAAAACGACTGCACCCCGCCCCAATCGGCTTGGGTTACGAGAAGGAGAATACGCTTGGCGGATGGCATGATTGTCGCTAACATAGCAAATAGAGAAGCTAGAAGCTAGGATCTGGCATCTAGATGGTTTTTTAACTTCTCACATCTTTACTATGTGCGGCATTGCCGGAATTGTCACGCGAGACGGATCTCCTCCATCCGAGGAGATTCTTCGGAGTATGGCAGAGGCAGTGGCGCACCGCGGACCTGACGGCGATGGCATTTGGATTGTGCCCGGCATCGGCCTCGCGCACCGTCGGCTTGCGATCATCGATCTCTCGCCGAACGCCGCGCAACCAATGCATGATCTATCTGGAAATTTCACGATTGTTTTTAACGGTGAGATTTACAACTATTGCGATCTGCGTCGCGAGCTTGAAGCGAAGGGTGCGCAATGTAGAACGCACTCGGACACGGAAGTGATCTTGGAGGCGTATCGCGCATGGGGCGTGAACGCGTTTCTGCGACTCCACGGCATGTTCGCGCTCGGCCTGTGGGATGCGCATGAGCGTCGATTGCTGCTCGTGCGCGATCGGATCGGCAAAAAGCCGCTGTTTTATGCGATGACGCCTGACGGCCATCTCGCATTCGCGTCAGAGATCAAAGCGCTCGCGCCCATCACGTCTCTTGCGCCGGATTGGCAGGCCATCCGTCTCTTTTTTGGATTGCAATATGTACCGTCTCCGCTCACAGGTTTCGAAGGGGTGAAACAATTACTGCCAGGGGAGGTCGGAATGTTTGATGAGAAGGGGTGGAGGACGGAGAAGTATCATGAATGGGAAGTCGGCAGTCGAAAGTCCAAAGGCGAAAGCCAGATCGAATCTTACGACGAGCACATTCGTTTTCTTCTTCACAATGCGGTCAAGCTCCGTCTGCTTGCATCCGATGTCCCCGTTGGCGCATTTCTCTCCGGCGGAATTGATTCCGCGGCCATTGTTGCGTGTGCGGCGACACATCTCGAGCGACCGTTGCAAACGTTCACGATGGGATTCCCGTCTCTCCACATGGATGAGCGGCGTGAGGCGCGAGAAATTGCGGAACAGTTTGGGACGGATCATTCTGAATTCGTCGCGCAGCCAGAGCATCTCGCGGTTCTTCTCGACGATCTCGTTGCGCAGTATGACGCCCCGTATGCGGATTCATCCGCGCTCCCGCTGTGGCTTCTCGCGCGTGAGACCGCCAAGGAAATTAAAGTCGTGCTCACGGGTGACGGGGGTGATGAGCTCTTTGGCGGTTATCGGCGCTATCGCGCTTATGAGAAAGCGATCGCTTTTGCGAAGATTCCGTTCGTGAGCCTGGCATCTGGCGTCGTTTGCTGCGCGTCGTTCGCTGCTCCGAACTGGAGACGCTTTTTGGAAACTGTGAGCGCCGCGCGCCGCGATCCATGCCGCGCGTATGGTGAACTGTTCTGCGGGTCGTATTTTGCGACCTCGCGTCTCCATGAAATTTTTCACCCGGAATTCCTGCGTGAGACAGAAACGGCGGACGCGGTAGATTTTATCACAGAACGCACATCGCTCGTCGAGCGTCGGACATCGCCTCTTGAGGCCGCGATGCATTTTGATTTGACGTCCTATCTTCCGGATGATCTCAACGTCAAAATGGATCGCGCCACTATGCGATTCGGACTCGAAGCACGATGTCCATTTCTTGATCAAGAGCTCGTCGCGTACGCCCTCGCGCTCCCATTGCGCGAAAAGATCAATCATGGTAAGAAGAAAATTGCGCTTCGGCGGGCTTTTTTTGGTGTACTTTCGGACGCGGTGCTGTACCGCAAGAAGCGCGGGTTTCAGGTCCCGCTTGCGGATTGGTTCCGCGGTCAACTCGGATTTCTTCTCCGCGAGCGCCTCTTAGATCCATCACTTCCAATCGCACGAGTGATCCGTCGCGATGCGATCGAACGTCTGATTCGCGAAAACGCGCACGGACGGGATCATGGCAACCGTCTCTGGATGCTTCTCACTTTTTCGACATGGTTGGAAAAACACTCATGAAACGCATTCTCGTCACCGGCGGCGCCGGATTCATAGGATCGCATCTTTGCGAAGCCCTGGTCCGGAACTCTGACGATCTGGTTTATTCTTTGGATAACTATACGACAGGCAAGGAAGAGAACCACATTCCCGGCGTGACGTATATCAAAGGAGACACGCGGAAGATCGACCTGAAGATCGAGTTCGTTCCGGACAAAATCTTCCACCTCGGAGAATATTCGCGCACGTCGGAAAGTTTCAACGAACCGGAGAAGACGTGGCGGCATAATACCGAGGGCACGTTCAACGTGCTGGAATTTTGCCGGAAGAACAGCGTGAAAAAAATTCTCTACGCGGGATCGAGCACGAAGCTCGCCGACGGCGGCGACGGATGCGATCAATCGCCGTACGCGTGGACAAAAGCGATGAACACGGAACTTATCCAGAGATACGGGGAATGGTTCGGACTTCCGTTCGTCACGGTTTATTTCTATAATGTCTACGGCGGTCGTGAAATACAGGAAGGTTCATACGCGACGCTCATCGGTATTTTTAAGCGACTCACGCGCGAGAAGAAGCCACTCACGATCGTCGCACCAGGAACGCAGCGTCGGAAGTTCACGCACGTTGATGACATCGTCCGCGGGATCCTCCTCGCCATGGAAAAGGGGAATGGCGATGGATACTGCCTCGGACCGAAAGAGACGCACACGATCCGCGACGTCGCGAAACTGTTCGGTCGGGAGATCGTCATGCTTCCGGAAAAGTCGGGAGATCGGAAAACAGTCGCGATTGATTTGACCAAGACCGAAAAAGAGCTAGGATGGAAGGCAATGATCCGATTGGAGGATCACATTCGTGATTTTCTGCGGAATCTATGACGAAACGCATCCTCATTTTCTCGACAACCTATTATCCGCTCGCCGCCGGCGCGGAAATTGCAATGAAGGAAATCACGGACCGTTTGCCCGGATGGCAGTTTGATTTGATCTGCGCGCGAATCATCCCAGGCCTCGCGGACACGGAGAAGATCGGAAACGTCACGGTCCACCGCGTCGGATTCGGAACGCCGTTCGACAAATACCTTCTTCCGATTCTCGGCGTGAAGAAAGCGACGGAGATCGCGAAGGAAGAAGAGGTCGGTGCGATCTGGTCGCTTCTCGCGAGCTATGGCGGATTCGCGGCGCTCGCGTACACGTGGGTCCGGCCGAAGACGAAGATGATGCTGACGTTGCAAGAAGGCGACCCGCTCGAGCATTATGCGAAGCGCGTCGGATGGCTCGCATTTCTCCACCGAAAGATTTTCCAGCGCGCGAATGCGGTTACGGCGATCAGCAGCTTTCTCGCGCAATGGGCGAAAGCTATGGGATTCAAAGGCTATCCGGAAGTGATCCCGAACGGAGTTGATATCGAGAGGTTCAGTCAAAAGTCAGAAAGTCCATCAAGTCCGTCAAGTCGAACGTCACAGGACGTCGTGATCGTGACAACGTCGCGCCTGTCTCTGAAGAATGGAGTGGATGATCTCATTCGTTCTCTCGCGTATCTGCCGGAGAATCATAAGCTTGTCATTGTCGGCGATGGAGAAGACCGCACAAAGCTTGAAGCGCTTGTCCGTGAAAAAAATTTGTCGTCGCGCGTCACGTTTCTTGGCGAGAAAAGCCACGATGAGATCCCGGCTATCCTGCACGCGTCCGATATCTTTTGTCGTCCGTCGCTTTCTGAAGGGCTCGGCAATTCGTTTCTTGAAGCCATGACCGCAGGACTTCCCATCATCGGTACGCCCGTCGGAGGCATCCCTGATTTTTTAAAAGACGGCGAGACGGGTGTTTTTTGTCAGGTGCGGAATCCGGAATCGATCGCGAAGGCCGTCACTCGAATGCTCGGCGAGCCGGGGTTAAGAGAGCGGCTCATCGCGCGAGGTTCGTCGCTTGTCGCCGAGCGGTATGGATGGGAAGGGATTGTCAGAAAGGTTGAGAATCTGCTTGAGGAGCTTGCTTCGCGCGCATGAACATCGTTCTCGCAACTTGAATTCAAGCACGCACGGTTGACAGCCGCTGCGGAGCGTCTTATGGTTGCGGTTGGTCCTTTGACAGTGCTGTTTCAGCACAAGGAGAGAAGAGATGATTCCGAATCAGAACACGTTGCTCGCGCTGTTTCGCTCGATGGTGCGCATCCGCTTCGTCGAGGAGCGGATCGCGGAACGGTACGACGAAGACAAGATGAAGTGCCCCACGCACCTGTCCATCGGGCAGGAAGCGGCGGCAGTGGGCGTCTGTGCCCATCTTACCGACACGGACATCGCGTACTCGACACACCGCTGCCACGCGCACTACCTCGCGAAAGGCGGCGACGTGAAGCGTATGATCGCCGAGATGTACGGCAAGGAGACGGGCTGCGCCAAGGGGCGCGGCGGTTCCATGCACCTCATCGACGTGGATCGCGGCATGTACGGCGCGTCGGCCATCGTGTGCGGCTCCATGCCGCTTTCGGTCGGCGCGGCGCTCGCGTTCCAGATGCGCGGCGAGAAACACGTCGCGGTCGCCTTCTTCGGCGACGCGGCGGTCGAGCCCGGCGTGTTCCACGAGTGCATGAACTTCGCGGCGTTCAGGAAACTGCCCGTGATCTTCATGTGCGAGGACAACGATTACTCCACGATGACGCGTCGCGAGGCGCGACAGTGCGTTCCGATCATGGAACGCGCGGCCGGCTACGGGATGCCGGGCGTCCGCGTGGACGGGAACGACGTGCTCCAGGTGTACGCCGCGGCCGGCGATGCCGTCCGTCGCGCGCGCGACGGAGGCGGACCCACGCTCATCGAAGCAACGACCTACCGTTGGCGAGAACACGTCGAGCATAACAAGGGGATCATGTCCCGGTCCGCCAAGGAGCTCCTGTACTGGAAGGCGCGGTGTCCCATCGCGCGGTTCCGGAACGAGCTCACGTCGTACGGAGAACATCCCTCCTCTCTCGCCGCGATCGAGCAGGAGATCCATGAGGAAGTGGACGAGGCGTTCCGCTTCGCCGAAGCGAGCCCCTCGCCGAGCGTCGCCCATCTCATGGAGAACGTCGGAGATGCGGTCGAAGTGTTCGACGAACCGCAGCTCCCGTTGGGCACCCGTTCGATCACATGCACGGAGGCCATCGCGGAGGCGACGGTCCAGGCCATGGACGCCGACCTGAACGTCTTCGTCGTCGGTCTCCACGTGGACGATCCGAACGGCGTGTTCGGCACGACGACGCCCGCGTTCAAGAAGTTCGGCCACGCGCGCGTGTTCGAAACGCCGATCTCCGAGGCGTCCGCGACCGGAATCCTGGGCGGCGCGGCGATCATGGGCATGCGGCCGTTACACGTTCATGCGCGCAACGACTTCCTGCTCCTCTGCATGTCGCAATTCGGCAACGAGCTCACGAAGTGGTGCTACATGAGCGCGGGCGCGCTCACGGTTCCGCTCGTGATCCGCGCCATCGTCGGCCGGTCGCGCGGGCAGGGGTGCCAGCACTCGCAGAGTCTGCAGGCCCTCTTCGCGCACTTTCCGGGGCTCCACGTCGTGGCGCCTTCGAATGGGTACGACGCGAAGGGGCTCCTGCTCACGGCGCTCTCTGGAAAGACGCCGGTCGTCTTTCTCGAACATCGCCTCTGCCATCCCATGACAACGGTCGTACCCGAGGCGTCGTACCGAATTCCGTTCGGCAAGGCGCGCATCGTCCGGCAGGGGACGGACGTCACGATCGTCTCCGTGCTCCAGATGGTGTACGAAGCCGAATGCGCCGCGGGCGTTCTCGCCAAACTCGGCGTGAGCGCGGAGGTCATCGACCTCCGTTCCATTCGACCGTGGGACAAAGCGGCGGTGTGCGCGTCCGTCGTGAAGACGGGCCGCCTCATCGTCGCTGACACGGGCTGGACCGAGTTCGGCATCTCCGCCGAAATCGCGGCCACCATCACGGAAAACGTCTTCGGTCATCTGAAGGCGCCGCCCACGCGTATCGCGCTCCCGCCCTGCCCCACGCCCATGGCAGAGCCGCTCGAGACCGCGTACTACCCGGGCTCGCGCGACATCGTCGCTCATGCGCTTCGGTTCATGGACCGCAAACTGCCGCGCGATCTCCAGGTCAGCTTCGCCACGAAGGCGATCGCGGGACCGTTCTGACGTGCAAATTCTTCCTTTTACAAGCCCCGTCTTGGGGCTTGTTCTTTATCGTGAGGCTTGACGCGGAGCATGTTCCTCCTTATGATTGTTTTACTCGAACCTTCAAAAAAAGGAGAAGATCATGAGTGACAAGTTTCGTATCGATGGTCAGAAGTTGGACTTCCACCCGACGCGGGTGGCCGCGTGGCTCGCGGCGAAGAACGATTGGGAGCAGGCAAAGGAGATATTCCCAATCTACATGGAGATCTCGCCGCTCGGCGTGTGCAACCACGAATGCACCTTCTGTAGCGTGGACTACATGCTCGACCGCACCGATTCGCCCCGACTGCGTTTCGACGTCTTCAAGCGAATGCTCAAGGACATGGCGGAACACGGCGTGCTCTCTGCCATGTTCGCGGGCGCCGGCGAGCCACTCCTCTACAAGGATCCCCAAGCCAAGAAGGATCTCGCGGACGTGATCCTCGCGGCCGACTGGTTCGGTCTCGACACCGCGATCACGACGAACGCCGTGCTTCTCACCGAGAAGTTCAGCGAGCGGGCGTTCGAAGCCGAGCGTCTTCGTTGGATCCGGACCTCGATCAACGGCGGCGACGCGGAGACCTACATGAAGATCCACCGGAGCAAGCCGGAGGACTTCGACCGCGTGCTGAAGAACCTCGAAGCGGCCGTGAAGATCCGCGAACGCCTCGGTTCCGACGTGAAGCTCTTCGGGCAGATCGTCGTCGTGCCCGAGGCCAAGGGGAAAAAGCGACGTTCGCTCGTCCTCGAGGACTATCCGTCGAACATCCACACCGTGTTGCCGCTCGCACAACGCTTGCGCGACATCGGCGTGGACAACCTCGGCGTGAAGCCCTTCAAGCAGCATACGGTCGTGCTCGATATGACGCGCTCGAGCATGTACAACGTCGGGACGATCTACGCGGACGACGCCATGTGGGGCGAGCTCTTCAACGATCTGGAATCGCTCCAGACCGATCGTTTCGAGGTCACGATCCGCCGCAAGGCGATGAGTCAGCAGGACGCGGAGTACCGCGGGTATAGCACCTGCTTCTCCACGCCGTACTTCTGGGCCTACGTCGAAGCCGATGGCGAGGTGTGGGGATGTTCCGCCCACGTCGGCCGCATCGAGCATGGTCGCGAGATCGGCGACCATCGTTTCCGCTTCGGCAACGTGAACGAGCAATCGTTCTCGGAGATCTGGCGCGGCGACCGGCGTCGGGCCAACTGGGAGTACACGCGGAAGCCGCCCTCTGAAGGCGGGCTCGACGTGAGCAAATGCATGAAGGGGTGTCAGATGGATGTCCCAAACATCTATCTCTGGCAGCTCATGAATCCGGAGCCGACGCGCTCCTTCATTAAGTGACGTTCCTTCTCACTACCCCCGTTTCGCGATCCGGCACGCCGGATTCGCGGAATGGGGGTGGATTTCGTTTACGGATCATGCTATAGCTTTATTGGAGGTTCAATGTCCTTTCCCAAAAGCTCCATGTACGACATTGATGTGGTCGTGTTCGGCGGAGGCGTCGCGGGGCTGTGGCTTCTCGACGAACTCCGTCGGGCTGGCATTCAGGCCATTCTTCTTGAGACCCGTGCCCTGGGTAGCGGACAAACGATCGCATCGCAAGGCATCCTCCATGGAGGAGTGAAGCACCTCCTGGTCGGTCGGTCCGGCAACTTTGTCGACGCCTTGAAAGAGGCGCCCCGCGTGTGGCGTGACTGCCTTGACGGGCGACGAGAGCCGGATCTCCACGCCGTGCGGCGTCGTGCCGACCACTGCGTCATGTGGACGACCAGATCGCTCACGTCTTTCTTTGGGGCGTTCGGTGCGCGCGTCGGCTTGCGTGCCGCCGTGCGTCGCATTGCCGAAGAGGAATGGCCGCTTCCTTTCGCGGGTTCGTCGGGCAACGCATTCCGAATCGAGGAACAGGTCATCGATCCCGCAAGCCTTCTTGAGGCATTTGCGGAACGGAATCGGAGCCATCTGATTCACGCCGGTCCCGTTCGCTTCATCTGCTCCGCAGCAGGACAGGTGAGCGGCGTCATTGTGAATCACCCGAACGGTTCTATGACGATCGAGATTCGTCCTCGCGCCGTCGTTCTCGCGGCAGGCGAAGGAAACGTTGCGCTTCGCGACGCGTGCGGATTGCCGTCGGCGCTCATCCGGCGTCTGCCACTTCCAATCCTCACCGTGAAAGGGAATCTGCCCGATCTCAACGGTCTCTGTCTCGAAGGTATGCATGCCAAGGTGATCATTACCACACAGCGGGTATCTGACACTCTTGCCGTGTGGCAGGTCGCGTCGGAGTACGTCCCGCCGGAGTCGAGCGACGTCGAGAGATTACTGTTCGACGAATTGCGCGGCGCGCTTCCGAGGTTTCCACTACCGGACGTCTCGGTCGGATCCTACGTCGTCAACCGCGCAGAAGCCGTGATTGAAGACGGGTCGCGATCTTCGGACGTGTCCGTCACGAAGGAAGGAAACGTGATCACGGCCCTGCCGACCAAATTCGTTCTCGCGCCTCGCTTGGCCAAGCGCGTCATTCAACTACTTCCTCCGGCGTCCGCAGGCACCGCGCTTCCGCCCGCGATCGCGTCTTGGCCTCGCCCTCCGGTCGCTACATATCCGTGGAACTCCTAATCTTCTCACCACCCGCTCGGCGGGTGGTTTTTATAGAAGAGGATTGACAATCTCGATGCGTTTGATAGCGTCTGGCATGGAGGTCACACATGTCGGAATCCGCTCTTTTTCTCGGTGGCACCAAAGGACTCGGTCTCGAACTCGCTCGACTCGCGATCGGCGAGGGAATCTCCGCGACGATCGCGGGACGCACGGCGGCGGACTGTTCGCTCGTTCGGGAGCGCAAGGCCAAAGGTGTCAGCATCGACCTCGGGTCTTCGGATCCTTCAAGTCTCTCAATCGCGTACGGCGCGTACGATCTTCTCGTCTGGACTGCTGGGGTCCATGCGCAGGGGTCGTTCATCTCGTCGCTTCCACAGACGGACTTTCGGCGCGTCTGTCGGACGCATCTCGAGGGTCCGATCGACGTTCTTACGCGGATCTTTTCCGCGAACTGTCTACAGAAGCGGCCCTGTCATCTCGTCGTCGTCGGATCCACGAGTTCGTACCGCACGCGCGATGACGAGGCGCTCTACGGCGCGCTCAAAGCCGCGAAGGCGCACCTCGCGCGGAACCTCGGACGCGAACTGCCGCGCGAGATTCCTGGCTCGAAGGTCCTGCTCGCCAATCCCGGCGGCATGGCCACGCCCTTCTGGGAAGGTCGCGAAGAAAAAGCCGTAGGGTTCATGGATCCCGCGGTCGTCGCTCGGGTCCTGTGGGCGGAAGTTCGTCGCCAGGAAAGCTCGTTTCTGGAAATTCAGATCCTGCGCCAACCCGACCGAAGCCCGAAGGTCGAATACGGACCTCGGATGCCCGAATAGAAGTACGTCTCTAAACCCTTCCGCCTTCGGAAGGGTTTTCTGTTAGAATACCTTCCAATGCTTCGGAGAAGAGAATGGCTGATCCTGGCTTTAGGCCTCGCGGTGGAATTCATCGCGTTTTTCTGGTTGCGAAGCGTGACGCATGCGCACGGGGGAGAGATGGTGTTTCTCACCGGAGATTCGGGCGCGTACAAGCTCTACGCGGAAAATCTGTTGCAGTATCACGTCTTTTCGTTTTCAAAAGACGCGCCGTTTTATCCGGACTCGCTCCGCACGCCCGGATATACGATCTTTGCGGCACTACTCTTCTCCGTCACGCGTTCCTGGGATGTGGCGATCCTCCTTCAGGGAATTCTTGTGAGCGTTGCGCCCCTCCTTGTCTATCTCATTGGCCGCTGTCTCGATGAACGGGTCGCGTTCATTGCCGCGTTTGTGTTTCTTTTCGATCCGAACCGGATCGTCTGGTCCAATACGCTCATGACGGATGCGCCCATGACCGTGCTTCTTCTCCTTTCGCTCTGGACGTTCATCCGATGGACGGAGGCGCGATCATGGCGTTTTCTCGCCGGTTCCGGCGTTCTCCTCGGACTCGCGACGATGTTCCGGCCCGTCACGATGTTTCTCTGGATCGCGTTCATTATTATCATCGTCGTTCACGATCGTCTTCGCAATTGGAAAACGTGGATCCCTCACGCCGCCATTTTTCTCGTGAGCTTTACGCTTCTCATCATGCCATGGTCCATCCGCAATAAACTCACGTTCGGGAGCTGGCAACTTTCCGCAGTCGGAGGATATAGCTTCGCGTACGCGCACGCGATCCTTTACGCGCATGAGAAGACGAGAGAGCCGCTCGAGTCGCTGTATCGTCGTTTCAATGCGCTCATCGGAGCGGACAAAGATCCGATTCGCTCCGTGTCGCTTGAGAAGATGGACCTGTATGGTCGTTTCGCGCGCGAGCTCATCAACGGAGATTATCTCGGATATGCGAAGTGGCATCTCGTGAAATCCATCCCGTTTTTTCTCACGGATGGCTTGCGCGCGCCGGCACAGCTCTTCGGAATCATCGGAGAATCCACTCCGCCAAATTTTTCCGACCTGTTCCTTCACGGACATTTCGCACGCGGAATCAGTGACTATGTCCACCGGGCGCCGATTGAAGCGACACTGTTCATCGTCGGATCCGTGTTTTGGCTTGTCGTGACCATTCTTGCGTTTCTCGGCATCGTTCTGGAATTTCTCTTTCGGAGACCAATTCGGCCCACGGTTCTCCTTCTTGCTCTTATTGCCGCGTACATTTTTGCCGTTTCGAGCGGACCTGTCGCCCAAGCGCGGTACCGTTTGCCCATTGAAGGGTTATTGTTTCTTTTTGCGGGCATTGCCGTTTCCGGCTTTTGGACCAGAGTGGGCGCACGGCGCGTCTCAAGGGTTGACAATCGCGCCGCAGACGAGTGTAATACATCTGCTCCACATGATCGGCGCGGTGTTTCTTGATCGGGAAGGCGTCATTACGCCGAAACTCGGTCGCGGAGAGTATCTTCTCCGAACCGAAGAAGCGGTCATCGCTCCCGGCGTCACAGAGGTGTTGCGTCGGCTTCAGTCGAAGGGGATCCGGCTCTTTATCGTCTCGAACCAAAGCTGTGTCGGCCGCGGACTTTTTTCTCAAAAAGAATGCGATGCGCTTCATGCCATGATCGTTGGAAAGCTCGCGGCAGAAGGAATCACGATTACCGCGAGCCGCATCTGTCCGCACACGGACGAAGATGTGTGCCCATGCCGCAAGCCGAAACCCGGAATGATCCTTGAGCTCTGTGAGCTTCACGGCATCGCTCCCGCGGAATCCGCGATGATCGGCGATTCCGCGACGGACATCGAGGCGGGATCTGCGGCCGGATGCGCCGACGTCTTCCTCGTCGAAAGCGGACAGGAGTTTGCAGACGCCGTTCGTCAAATTCTCTCGGAATGAACATGCACATCTCTTCTCGCGATAAAATTTTCAAACTCGAAGACGCAGCGGTGGTTCTTGACCCGCTACGGGCCTTCGGAAAAAAGATCGTGCACTGCCATGGCTGTTTCGATTTGCTTCATCCGGGCCATGCGATGCACTTCGAAGCCGCGAAACGCGAAGGCGACATTCTCGTCGTGACGCTTACGAGCGATCGGCACGTGAATATGGGCCCGGGACGCCCCGTGTTTCCGCAGGACATGCGCGCGGCGTTCATCGCGGCGATCGGGTGCGTGGATTACGTCGCCATTGACGATCATCAGCTGCCCGTCGAAGCGATCCGTCTCATCCGTCCGGACGTGTACGTCAAAGGCGGGCAATACGCAGAGCTCGTAAATGACGAAACTGCGCCGATCTATCGCGACAAAGAGGCCGTCGAATCGGTCGGCGGACGCATTCACTTTACGACCGTCTTCACGAACAGTGGAGAAGAGATCAGCTCGAATCCGCTTTTGAACCGCCACTTCAGCGTGTTCTCCGAGGAAACGCAGATTTTTTTGCAGGAATTCCGTCAAAAATACAACGCGGATTCGATCCTTGCTGCGCTTGAAAAGATCCGTGGGCTCAAGATTCTTCTCATCGGCGACGCGGTCGTGGACGAATATCATTACGTTCGGCCGATGGGGAAGACGTCGAAAGCGAACATCATCGCGACGCGATTCTTGAACGAGGAATCGTTCAGCGGCGGCGTGTTCGCGTGCGCAAACCATGTCGCGGGATTCTGCGACAACGTGCACGTCGTGTCCTCGCTCGGACGCATGGATACGAAGGAAGAGATCATACGATCCCACCTCAAGCCGAACATTACGACGAAGTTTCTCTATCGCGAAGACTGCCAGACGACGGTCAAACGGCGTTACGTGGATTCCAATTTTCTTGGAAAGCTCTTCGAGGTGTATTACTTCGAGGACCAGCCGCTCTCCGAGGAAACCGACACGGTGCTCCAGCAATATCTCGCGTCGATCCTTCCGGAATACGACGTCGTGATCTCGCTCGACTACGCGCACGGTCTTCTCTCGCCCGCGGCGATCGAACTTCTCGCCTCAAAGTCGCGCTTCCTCGCGGTGAACACGCAGACGAACGCAGCGAACATCGGATACAATCCGATCACAAAATATCCGCGTGCGGATTTCGTCTGCATCGACGAGCCGGAGCTTCGCCTCGCGACGCGCGATCGGTTCGGCGCCGTTGAGCCGTTGCTCGCGCAAGTGGTCACGCAGCTCTCGGCGCCGCGCGGGATCGTGACGCGCGGGCATAAAGGATGTCTCGTTTCAGAAGAGGGGAACGGATTCCTGTCCATTCCCGTTTTTTCACAGAAAGTCGTGGACGCGGTCGGCGCGGGCGACGCGTTCTTTGCGATCACTGCGCCGTGCGTCGCGGCCGGACTTCCGATGGAACTCGTCGGATTCATCGGGAACGCGGTCGGCGCGCAGGCCGTCATGATCGTGGGAAACCGCGAATCCGTCGAGCCTGTCGCCTTATCCAAAGCCATTAAAGCCATTATGGCCTAAATATGATTTTCAAAGATTTTTTCCAATCCTACACGTCCGGTTTGCTTTTCGTTCTCGCAAAAACGCAGTTGACGGGCGCGGACGGCGAGTCGCAGGACGTCATGTCGTCGCTCGGCGATCTCGCGGAACGGTTCAAGGCGGCGCATGACGCGGGCGGGAAGCTTATCCTCGTCGGCAACGGCGGAAGCGCCGCGATCTGCAGCCATCAGGCGTTCGACTATTGGAAGAACGGGAATATCCGCGCGATGTCGCTGAACGATCCATCGCTTCTCACGGGCTCGGCGAACGATTTCGGATATCCGGACGTCTTCGCGAAGCCCATCGAGATGTTCGCGAATCCGCAGGACGTCATTATCGCGATTTCAAGTTCTGGCCAGTCGCCGAACATTTTGAACGCGGCGCGCGCGGGAAAGGCAAAGGGATGCGCAATCGTCACGATGTCCGCGTTCAAGTCCGATAACCCGCTCCGAAATCTCGGCGACGTGAATATCTACCTCGACACGATGATGTACGGTTACGCGGAGCTTGGCCACGAAACGATCCTCCACACGATTCTCGACTATCATATCTCGGGTCGGCATGCGTAAACTATGAAGCCCCGAGATTTTCGCGCGAAAATCAAAACGCCGAAGGAAATGGCCGCGATCGCGGAAGATCTTCGCGCGTCCGGAAAGAAAATCGTGCATTGTCACGGCGTGTTCGACATCGTTCATCCCGGACACATCAATTATTTTGAACAGGCGGGAAAACTCGGCGACGTCGTGTACGTCACGGTCATCGCGGATCGTTTCGTGAAGAAGGGGCCCGACCATCCGCGGTTTCCGGAGCGCACCCGGCTCGAATGGGTCGCGGCGCTTGAGTGCGTGGACTATGTCGTCCTGAACGAAGAAGAAGGGCCGTGGACGATCATGCGTCTCGTGAAGCCGAATTTTTATACGAAAGGCGAAAGCGAGCGGTCGAAGCTCGAAAATCCGGAAAGCGGGCTGAACGTCGATAAACGCATTATGGAAGAAATCGGCGGTGAGCTCTGCTTCACGCCGGAAGTGGAAATCCACTCGACGGATTTGTTTGCGGCATTTGGGTCGTGATTTTTGACACGCGTACGATTTTCTGATACAGATCAGGCACGGTTTGACGTTCTTTTAACCAGAAGGAGGAGGTTCCAAATGTCTAAGGTTCTATTTGTCATGCGCGACGACGGCGACATGACCGAGCCCATGAACATCATGTTGCTCTCGGCCCTCGCCAAAGCGCGCGGGTGGCAGACGGACATCACGGTCCTCGAGCGCGACGACATCGGCGAGGTCGTGAAGGCGAAGAAGCCCGACGTGGTGGCGTTCAGCGCGATCACGGGGTCGCATCAGGCGCTTCTCGACGCGAACGACACGGTCAAGAAAACGGCGCCGTCGGTGAAGACCGTGATCGGCGGGCCGTACGCGACGTTTTGTCCGCAGACGGTGAATGAACGCCCGTTCGACGCCTTGGGCGTCGGCGAGTGCGACGATGCCTGGCCCGAGCTTCTCGACGCGTGGGAGGCGGGTCGTTCGACCGACGCGATCGCGAACATCATCACGCCCGACAACTCGTCGCGCGTGTTGAAGCGAACGCTCGTGGGCGAGAAGAACTGGATGATCATGCCCGATCATCTGCGCGGGCGGAAGACGAATCTCGACGATTTGCCGTTCATGGATCGCGGTCTCATTTACGAGAACACCGCGTTCAAGAACCGCTACAAGCGGACCATGATGGCCGGGCGCGGGTGTCCGTACCGTTGCACGTACTGCTTCGAGCACGCGTGGAACGAAATGTACACGGGCAAGGGCAAGGTGCTCCAACGCCACAGCGTGAAACGCCTCTGCGCCGAGCTCCGCGAGCTCAGCGCGCGGTGGGACACGCGGTTCGTCAAGTTCTACGACGACGTGTTTCCCGTGTTCGACAACACGGATGACGCGTGGCTCGAGGAGTTCGCGGAGGTGTATCCGCGGGAAGTGGGACTGCCGTTCCACTGCCTCGTGCGCGCGGAACAGGTGAACGAGCGCAAGCTCAAGCTCCTCAAGAGGGCGGGGATCGCGTCCATCACGATGTCGATCGAAAGCGGCAACGCCTTCGTGCGCGACTACGTGCTCATCCGTGACATGCGCGACGAGGATCTCCGGAACTCGTTCGCGATCTGCCGGCGGCTGCGCATCCACACCTTCGCGAATACCATCCTCGCCGTGCCGTCGCCGACGCTTCCCGACGTGGATGCGACGAAGGACGTGTACGACGCGGAGCTCGCGAAGATCCTTACGATCGCGACGGAAGTGGATCCGAAGCGACCGAAGACGACCAAGAAGTTCGCCGACAAGGTGAAGGACGCGCAAGCGTCCGCATCCGACGAGTGGACGGCGCGACTCGCGGTGGACGAAGTCCTCCGCGACGCGGGCGTGCGCAAAACCAACATCGACTACGACAAGGAGTCGGTCTGGTACAACGTCGAGCTCGGCGTCTCGTTCGGCGAATTACCTGTGTTCTTCCCGTACTCAGGGACGCAGCTCGGGAAGTACGCTGTGCGTCACGGGGCGTTCGATGGCGACTACAGCAAGCTCCACGCGAGCTACCAAACAAGGTCGCCGCTGAACTTCACGGAGTACGAGAAGCTACAGCAGCAGAATCTCGCGCTTCTCGGCACGATCGTGCTCGAGCTTGCGGGGAGTTACAACCCGGTCCTGAACGCGCTCGCGAAACCCGCGACGTGGCTTGCGACGGAGGTCCTCGCGGACCTTCCGCTTACGTCTCTCTACGAGCGCGTCTACTCGTTCGCGAAGAATGATATGCACGCGCGCCGGATTTATCCCATGAAGTTCACGCCGAAGGAACGCTTCGACTACTTCTGGGAAAACTACGTGCTCGACGCGTTCAAGCAGTTCGGCGCGAAGAAAGGGAAGCGCTTCGGCATCTTCCGTCACCGCGGCGATCGTCCCGGGCAGACGCTCGGCGGCCCGCCATCCGTCTGATCCTGCTCGGCATCAAACCCCGTCTCGCAAGAGACGGGGTGTTTTTTATCTCAACGGCTTGCTAAAGGACCCGATTTCTGGTAGCATTTTTGGACTATGACCTCGTCATTGAGCGTCATCATGCCCGCCTTGAACGAGGCGCAAAACATCGAAGCGGCGATCTCCGGCGTTTTTGGCGCGCTCCGAGATGCGGGGATTTTCGACGCGGAAATTCTCGTGATGACCTGCCTTGACCGGAACGGCACGCATGACGGCACGGTCGACATCGTGCGCCGGCTCGGGGCGGCGGATCCGCGGATTCGTTCGATCCACGTCGAGGGGTATCAGCGATTGGGAGAAAAATTCCGGAACGCGGTTCTTCTCGCCGCGAAGGAGCATATCGTGATGATCCCGGGCGACAACGAGAACGACAGCACGTCGCTTCCGGAAATTTTTCGACAGATCGGGAAATCGGATATGGTGATTTCCTATACGTCGAATCCGGAAGTCCGTCCGCTCCATCGCCGCGTCATTTCGCGCATCTATACGATCGGGTTGAATATTCTTTTTTGGCACGGGCTTCCTTACTACAACGGCATCAATGTCTATCGGACCGCGGAACTTCGGAACGCGCTTCCCATGACGGAGAGTTTCGCGTACTCCGCGGAGATTCTCATCACGCTCCTTCGCCGTAAAAAGTCGTACGTCGTCGTGCCGGTCCGCGTCCAGTCGCGCGGCGGACATTCAAAGGCCCTGCGCTGGGACAATTTCAAAAGCGTGGTCGCGGCGATCATAAAACTCTGGTCGCGTCTTGTCCTTGACCGGTCGGCAAAGGAGGAGACACGCCCATGAAGATTCTCATTGCGACCGGTATTTATCCGCCCGAGATCGGCGGTCCGTCAATCTACGCGCAATCCTTCGCGCGAGAATTGCTTCGTCGCGGTGATATGCCGATCGTCGTGACGTACGGCGATGAAAAGACCGTGCGCGGCGATGGATGGGACGTCCATGTCGTGTCTCGAAGCGGCGGACCGCTCATGCGATATCTTCGGTACGCATGGATCGTGTTCCGTCTCGCGGCGCGCGTAGAGCTCATGTATCTGCAAGGCGCGGTGTCCGAAGGGTTTCCCGGAACGATCGGTGCGATTTTCGCGGGCACGCCAACGGTCATGCGCGTGCCCGGCGACTACGCGTGGGAGATGTACCAACAGAAAAAAATCCATAAAGTCAAAAAGTCCATAAAGTCGGAGGAAGTCGAGCTGTTGGATGAATTTTTGACGCATCGGCATTCGGGCGGAATCTCGATTCTCGAATGGATCGAGCGATGGACGTCACGTCACGCGAGGAACATCATCGCGCCGAGCCGCTATCTCAAATCCGTCATCGAACGCTGGGGGATACCGACCGAGAAGATTTTCGTCATCGTGACGACGCCGGCGCCGCTCCCCGATGCGGGGCCGCGTGAACCGCTTCGCGGGAAGCTTGGCGTCGACGCATCCTCCGTTCTTTTCACGGTCGTGCGCGCCGTGCCGTGGAAGGGCGTGGATTTTTTGATTGATGTTCTGAAAGAACTTCCATCCGATATCATCCTCGTCGTTGCCGGAGACGGCCTTGCGGAATGGAAGGCGCGCGCCGCGTCGCTCGGTTCTCGCGTCCGGTTTGTCGGACGCGTTGATCGCCGTGAGCTCGCCGAGTGGTATGCCGCCGCGGATTGTTTCGCGCTTGCGACGGGCTATGAAGGGTTTCCGCACGTCGTCGCCGAAGCCGCGGCGGCCGGGCTTCCATGTCTCGTGAGCGACAAGGCGGGCAATCCCGAGACGAAAGAACTCTATCCCGACCATGTGACGATATTGCCGTATCGCGACGTCGAGGCATGGAAAAGCACCATCGCGTCCCGTCCGGGGCGACGGGTTCCCGCCACGCTCCGGCCCTTTCCAGACGTTGTGACGGAAACGAGAAAAATTTTCGAAAACGTATTATGCGCATCTTAAGCATCTCGCGCGACCGCGCAGTCGTCGTCCCAGATTCCGCCGTCGCGCGTCGGCAAGTTTCGTATTATCGCGGATCCGAGACGGACATCGTGATTCTCGCGACGGGAAAATCCGCGGAGGTCGAACTCGCGCCAGGAATCCGGGCACATCTGGCGGGTGGACGCGGCAACGTCGCGGCATTCGTGAACGCGCTTCGACTCGCATGGAGGATCTCGCGCGAGGAACGACCGGACGTTGTGACGGTTCAGGATCCGTTTTGGGCTGGAATTGTGGGATGGATTGTCGCAAAGATCGTTCGATCCATGTTGTATCTCCAAGATCATAGCGCAGCATTTTCGAGACCAACGAATGGGATCGCAAAATTTCTCGCGCGGCGCGCGAATCGTGTGCGCACGGTGAGCGAACGTGGACGAACGGGACTTCTCGCGATCGGCGTCGCGGCGGATCGTATCGATGTCATTCCTATCGCAACGGATCTCTCCCGCTTCCGCGACGTTCCGCCGCCGGACGCGATTCACCACAACGTTCTCTGCGTCGCGCGTCTCGAACCGGAAAAGGGTGTTGAGGTTCTCCTTCACGCATGGCCGCGTGTTTGTGCGCAATTCGACGATGCGCGTCTCCGGATCGTCGGAGACGGGGGCGAACGCCATCGACTTGAATTGCTCGCGCGCGACCTGAACATCGTGGAGGTCGTCGAGTTCACGGGTCAGCACGCGGACGTTCGTCCAGACCTCGCATGGGCGAATGTCGTCGCACAGCCGTCCCACTTCGAAGGATGGGGACTCTCCGTCATTGAAGCGACCGCGGCCGGCCGTCCCGTCGTGATGACGGATGTCGGATGCGCGGGCGAAATTATCACGAATGAAAAAAGCGGGATCGTCGTCCCGGTCGGAGACGTGGAGAAGCTGGGAGAGGGGATCATCCACCTCCTTCACGAACCCGTTCTCGCAGGGTCATTCGCGCGCGCGGCGAAAGAGCGCGTCGCATCTCTCCCGTCGCCCGAGGCAACGGCGGAACAGATCCGATCTTCCATCGAACGAACGTCACGGGCAGAACGCCCTCGTCCATGCTGGGATCGCGTCGCGCTCACGATCGCGCTTTTGACTTTTGCCGTCTCGGCGGGATACGCGTTTGCCTATCGCATCAACCCCGCGGTGGACGCGAGCGCATACAATCAGGTCGGCTGGAACATCGCGCAAGGGCACGGATTCCGATTGGATCTCACCGTTCCCGTCCAAAAAGACGACATCATCACGTACCAGGGACCATTGTACGAATATTTTCTCGCAGGGATTTACGCCGCGTTCGGCCATCATCTTGAAGCGGTGTGGATCATCCATGCGCTTCTGCGCGCCGGAACCGCGCTTCTTCTCGTCGCGATCTGCCAGAAGATTTTTCGTGGCGATTCGCGCGCGGGATGGATCGCGGCTGCGCTCTTCGGCTTCTCGCCGGATCTCGTCGAGATCGGCGCGATGCTCATGACGGAAACGCTTTTCATCTTCTTGTGCGTTCTCACGGTGTATTTTTTTATGCGTGCGTTTGAACGCCTTACGTGGCAGAACGTCGCGCCGCTCGCCGTCTCGTTTAGTGCCGCGATACTTACTCGCTCAACAATCATCCTGTTCTCTCCGATTTTTCTCGTTTGGTTTATCCGACGCAAAGCGTTTGCGAAGATGATTCTCCTCGGCGCAATCTGCGTGGCGCTTCTCACGCCGTGGGCAGCACGGAATTACCTGACGTATCACCGATTCATCCCGACGATGGCGAATTTCGGATACAATTTCTGGATGGGGAACCGCGCGGGGGGCGACGGCGAGGGCGGGAATATTTCCGAGCTTCAGACGGCAATCGACCGGCTCGGTCCAATTGACGCGAATTACTACGCGATGGATCAATTCAAATCATTCATCGCGGCGCACCCCGTCTCGTATCTGAAATTAACGGCAACGCGCATCGTGAAATATTTCAGTTTCCTTCGGCCCATGGGGTTCTGGTTCTATCAAACCGGTTGGACGCAGGCCGTTTTTGTCGCAAGTTCCGTTGCGGCGGCATTTTTCCTTTTTGTGACTTCTTTTTCAGGCATGTCTCTCGCATGGAGAAAAGAGCGACACGCAGAACTCGCGTATGTCGCCGCATTCGGCGCTGTGATGTTCGTTTCCATCGCGCCGATTCTGTTTGAAACGCGATACCGACTTCCGATCTATCCGTTCCTCGCGATCTTCAGCGGACTGTTCCTCTCGCGTTGGTGGAGCGCGAAGCGGGAATATGCGCGCGATCTCGTCACAGGCCTTTTTCTCATATGCGCATTCGGCATTGGCACTGCCGCTCTTGAATGGCAGAAGATCGCGGAGAGGGCGAGTCAACTTTTGAACAGAAACGTATGACCGTGAGACAGGCCGTTGAAGCGTCTACCGCCGCGCTCGGCGCAATCGGCGAACGGGAATCGTCCGAGCGTTTGCGCATCGAGCTCACGATGAAATTCGTGAATCGGGTCGCGGGCGGTTATGAAGGCAAGCGCGTTCTCGAACTTGGGAGCTCGCTCGGGCTTCATCTCATCGCCGCGAAGAAGCTCGGCGCATCGCGCGTCGTCGGGATGGACAAGTACGTGTTTCCGGAAGCAGGTGAGAACGCCTTCTACGTATCGCCGGAAGACATGAGCGTGTTGCGCCGCGCATGGACAGAGAACGGCGTTGAAGTCATGCGAGGCGATTTGGCGGATCCGTTTCCGGACGGTTCGTTCGATCTCGTCGTCTGCAACGCCGTGCTTGAGCATGTGCAGGGGATTCATAAGCACGTATTCGACGAAGCGCGCCGCGTCCTCGCGCCGGGCGGTTCGTTCGTGTTAACGACGCCGAACATCGCATCGCTTCTGAAACGCGTTCGTCTGCTCTTTGGACGCTCGCCGAACTGGGATCTCAAAGATTTTTTCGATTCGGGACTCGAGTTTACGGGGCATACGCGCGAATTCACGATCGCGGAGTGCCGCAAGATGCTCGAATGGAGTGGTTTTCATCCCAGCGCCGTCATGTCCAAACCGTCCTACTTCCGTTGGGACTGGCTGTGGAATCCCAGAAAAGCGCACAACGTCTTCTTCCAGTTATTGTCTCGCCTTTCGTCTTCATTGGGTGATCTCATCTTCGCCGCAGGCAAAAAGTCGGCGAATGTGATACGGTGATTTTATGTGCGGATTTGCTGGTTTTCTTGGGCCTCCCGAACAGAATATTCTCGAGAGAATGGGCGGTGCGGGTA
>CAYHYU010000007.1:0-8072 GCA_964360885.1 uncultured Gammaproteobacteria bacterium
AACCGGTGACCTTTTCCTTACCATGGAAATGCTCTACCAACTGAGCTACTACGGCTCTATGGCACTGAACTTTCTACAGGAACCTCTGAACAACGATGAGACCTATGTTGGTATCCTTTCAATCTTTTCCTTGAATGACTTGAGCTTCTCCTGATCGTCCGACACGAGTCGCAGCTTATCATATCGCCGCTTCGCCTCGGTGTGATCGCCAGAGAGTATAGCAACTTCGATGGAAAGTTCAAGGCACCGCGGCGAACTTGGGTCGATCTCAATACACGTTGCGGCAGACGCACGCGCCTGTGCCGTATCACCGTGTGCGAGAAAAAACGCAGCAAGCTCGGCATGGCGGATCGCGAGGCGCGGATTCGCTTCGACGGCTTTGACGCGCATCTCCTCCGTTTTTTGGACGTCGCCGTCCGCATCCGCAATCTCCGCAAGCGACGCATACACAACGTCGTCCGCCTTCTTGCTCATCACGATGAACTCGAATGTTTCCTTCGCTTGCGAAAAAAGTTTCTGCTGGAGATAAATCATGCCAAGCCCCTTGTAGGCATCGACGCTTCGCGCATCAATGGTCAATGCTTCCAAATATCGACGCTCCGCATCCGCCCATTTGAGCTCGTGCGCGAGCGATGCGGCATCGGCAAGAAGGAGATGAATCCGTTCTTTCACAGACGGCGCGAGCATCGCAAACGGAGATTTCGCCTGCTTGTAAAATCGTTCAAGTTCACTTAACCGTTTGACCGCGCGACGGTATGTCCGCTTCCCCTCTTCCGCGATTCGCGCCGTAAGCTGTTGAAGCGGAACGATATTCTCTGCCTTGAGTCGTTCAAACCGCTGTTCAAGTAGCTCGGTGCGTTTGATGCGTTCGCGCTCTTCCGTAATGGAATGGGGATCGAGAAGCCGAAGTTCTTTCCAATGCCGAAATAGAATCACGACGACGACGAGGATTGCGATGAGGGCAAGAATGAGGAGGAAAGTGAACATCTCGCGACGAACGTTAGCTTAGATGCGCTGCCCTGCACAGCAATGCGAAATTCCGCGGATCGAGCGACGCGCCGCCGACGAGGCAACCGTCGATCCCCGTCGTCGTGATATATTCCACGACATTTCGCGGATCTACGGATCCGCCGTAGATGATTCGAATGTGCGAGGCCTCCGCGCCGAATTTTTTCAGGAGAACGGAACGGATCGTCTCATGCATTTCTTGCGCATCCCGCGGCGAGCAGGGTCGACCCGTTCCGATCGCCCACACGGGTTCGTATGCGATCACGGCCGACGCGCGACCGTCGCAGAGAATTCCTCGAATCGCCGCCGCAACCTGCGCGCGGACGACTTTTTTCGCCTCTCCGCGCTTTCGATGCGACTCGTTCTCGCCAACGCAGATCACGGGAACGATTCCTGCCTTTTGCGCGGCCGCGGCTTTTTTTCCGATCATCTCGTCCGTCTCGCCGAGATGCATACGGCGCTCGCTGTGGCCAATCAAACAGTACTCCGTTGCAAATTCTTTCAGCATCGACGGTGAGATCTCGCCGGTAAACGCGCCTTCGTCGTGCCAAAAACAATCTTGCGCTGCAAGCGCTGGAATCGATGCGCGTCCGAGCGACGCGCGCGCAGCTGCGAGAGACACAGCGGGTACGGCGATCGCGATGTCGTGATCTTTTGGAAGACGTTCTCGGCGAAACGCGCGAATCCACCCGCCTGCCTTCACGGGACCGTAATTCATTTTCCAATTCGCGATGAGAAGTTTTTTCATACTCTGAACAATTTTTCTACGTTTTCTTTGGTCCCGAACGGACCGATGACCGCGGACGCCATCATGTCCGGACGGAAAATGATTTTCGCGACTTTTCGAATGTTCGCCGCCGTGACCTTTTCGAACCTGCGCGCCTTCTCTTGAGGGGTTTCGATTTTTTTCTGGAACATCCATTGCTTTCCGTACCACTCGGCCTGCGCGGCCGAATCCTCGAACGCGAGCGTCGTCCGTCCGCGGAGATGATCTTTCGCTCGACGAAGTTCCTCGGACGTCACGGACCGCGTCGTGATTTTGTTCACTTCATCGAGAATCGAGACCACGGCTTCTTTCACGCGGCGCGTCTCAAGCCCCGCAAGAATGCCGAACACTCCGATGTCTTCGCGCGCCTGATGCGACGCGCTGATCGAATAGCAGAGTCCACGCCGTTCGCGGATTTGAATAAAGAGCCGCGACGACATCGTGCCGCCGAGAATCGTCGCGAGCAGCGTTGCGGCTGCGAGGTCGTCGTGTCCAATTTTCAGACCGTGGAACGCCATGCCCATCTGAACCTGTTCGGTTTTCTTGTCTTGAAACGCAAGGGAATCCGTGAGCCGCGCTGGCTGGCAAAATGGATCAAATGGCGCGTCGTTGCCGCTCGGACGGTGAACCGCGCCGAACGTATTCGTGAGGAGACGCATCACATTCGGGATGATTTTTCCCGCCACGACGACCGTCATGCGTTCGGGGATGTAATACGAGTCGCGATACCGGATGAGCTTTTCGCGGGAGACGGTTTTGATCACCTCGCGAGGACCCGCGATGTTCCATCCAAGCGTCGAGTGTGGGAATAACGCCGCTTCGAGGAGATCGTCAATATGCATCCGCGGATTATCTTCATACATGTTGATCTCCTCAATGATGACGCCGCGCTCGCGATCCATTTCCTTCCGATCGTATTTCGAATGAAAAATCATGTCGTGGAGCATGTCGATCGCGAGCGGCGTTTTCTGCGCATCCATTTTGATGTAGTATCCCGTGACGTCTTTGTCGGTATACGCGTTGTATTCCGCGCCGTACCTGTCAAGTTCGCGCGAAATGATTTGCGTGTTCGGCCGCTTCGTCGTTCCTTTGAACATCAGATGTTCGATGAAATGTGATGCACCGTTAATTTCTCTCGATTCATAGCGCGATCCGACGCGGCACAACACGAGAAGCGTCATGGACGTCGCAGCTTTCTGCGGAACGAGGAGAACGGACATGCCATTGGGGAGCGTGCGTGGGATGGGTTTCATACGTGTGATACGATCCATTGCGAAATATCTGCGAGCGACACTCGCTCTTGCGCCATTGTATCGCGGGTGCGAATCGTGGCCGTTCCTTTCTCCTTCGTGTCTTGGTCAATCGTGACGCACCACGGCGTACCGATTTCATCTTGGCGGCGGTATCGTTTCCCGATTGTTCCCGACTCGTCATATTCCGTGACAATGTCAGATGCGCGGAGCGTCTGTACGAGCGTCTTCGCGAGTTCCGGAAGTCCGTCTTTCTTGACGAGAGGAAGTACGGCGACGGTTACCGGGGCGAGCCGCGGCGGAAGATGAAGAACCATGCGCGGTTCTTTTTCGCCTTCCGTGGTCGTGTCCGCCTCATCCACATCGAGATGCTCAAGAAGAAGAACGAGAACCGTCCGATCAAGACCCCACGTCGGTTCAATGACATGCGGAAGGATTTTTTCGCCGGTGTCCGGATCCATCCAGCGCAAATCTTCTCGCGAATATTCTTGATGACGGGTCAGATCATAGTCCGTGCGGTTCGCAATGCCGTACAATTCTTTCAGGCCAAACGGATACCGATATTCCGTATCGATCGAACGTGCAGAATAAAAAGCACGATCCGCATCTGCAATCTCGTGATACACCACGTTCAAGGGATTGATTTTCAACACGTCTGTGATCCACGTCTTTTGTTCTCCGAGCCACAGATCGAACGCGTGCGGCGCGTCTTCCTTCTTGACGAAATATTCGATTTCCATCTGTTCGAACTCTCGTGTGCGGAAAATAAAGTTTCCGGGCGTAATTTCGTTTCGAAACGCCTTGCCGATCTGCGCGATGCCGAACGGGAGCCGCGCACGCGAGGAATCGCGAACATTTTTCCATGCGACGAACATGCCTCCCGCGGTTTCAGGGCGCAGATAGGCAAGAGCCGAGGCGTCTTCCGTTGCGCCGACGAACGTCTTCAGCATTTGACTGAATTGTCGGCTGTCCGTAAGTTCTCCGCCGCAGAGCGGACAGCGAAGGCGTGTGGAGTCGAGCGCCTCGAGAAGATGATCCGCGCGAAAACGATGCTTGCATTTTTTGCAGTCAACAAGCGGATCGCTAAAATTCTGAATGTGGCCGGACGCTTCCCATGCTTTTGGATTCATAATGATCGGCGTCTCAATGCCGACCATGTCGTCACGATTCTGAACGAATTTTTTCCACCATTCGCGACGGATGTTCTGTTTGAGTTCCGTGCCATACGGCCCGTAGTCCCATGAATGGGCAAAACCGCCGTAGATTTCGGAACCGGGATACACAAATCCGCGCCGTTTGCAGAGCGATACGAGTACATCCATTTTTTTCTCAAGCGGAATCGGCATATCACATGGTCAGAATTTCGTGTTCCTTTTCCTTCACCGTCGCATCGACCCGCGTATTCAACTCCGCGACCTTTTTGTCAAGGATATCCTGCAGCCGAAATCGTTCGTCTTCGGAGATCATATTGGCTTTTTCTTGCTTCAAAATCGCGTCGCGCACCTGCTCGCGCACATTTCGGATCGCGATTCGCGCGTGCTCTCCTTTCTGATGCACGACCTTGACCGTATCTTTGCGGTTTTCCTCGGTCATCGGGGGGAAATGAAGGCGGATCATCGCACCCATGACAGAAGGATTCATGCCGAGATTCGCCGCACTGAGCGCTTTTTCAATATCTTTCACAACCGCTTTGTCCCACGGTTCAATCTGGATCGTCTTCGCATCCGGAACGGAAATCGACGCAAGGCCTTTGATCTCCAGTGTAGACCCGTACGCCTCTACTTTTATGTGCTCGATGACGCTTGCGTTCGCGCGACCACCGCGAATCGCATGCAGCTCTTTTTCGAGATGCGACAACGCATTCTCAAAATCCGGCTCTGCGAGATCAATGGGGTTTGGCATACCAAAAGAATGTGGAGGTAGTTTTCCATGGATTCGCGTACACGTCAATCGAATTTTCGGGACTCTGCCCGCTTTCACTTCTTCTGTGGCGCTGGGACAGTTCCAAGGAAGATCGTATTCGTCTCGAGCGGATCGATGAGGAGCGACGATCCGGTTTGCGTCGTCGGGAGTTTCTTCGGCGTCCATGACGCCCCGCCATCGTCCGAGAACTGAAGCGTCGCAACGCCCGCAAACACGAGGCGCTGATTGTTCTTCGGATCGATCGCAAGCGCATTAATTTTCATCGTGGAAGGCGGGCTTGTAAGTTTTTGCGGCGTCCATGATGCCCCGCCGTCCAGTGATTTCAAAATTCCGTATTTCGACACGCTGTACACGACGTTCGCCGCTACAGGATCCGCGACGATCTGCACGATCCGACGCGCGTCTGGGAGATCATCGCCGAATTGTTTCTTTATTTGCGCCCATGTGACGCCGCCATCCGCGGATTTCCAGATCCAATCGCTCTGGGTTCCCGCATAGATGACGCGTGAATCGCGCGGATCGATGACGATGCTCGTGATCGGAATCCCATCTACGCGTTTTGCCACCTGCCAGTGCTCGCCGCTATCCACAGAACGAAAGACGTCGCCGTCACTCGACCCTGCAAAGAGAATGGTCGGGTTATACCAATCGACGGCGATCCTCGTAAACGACACGTCCGTTCGCGGATTGAAAAAAATCTGTGACCAGTCAAGGCCGCATGTGCTGGTCTTGTACAGTTTATTTCCACTCGCCGCATACACCGTGCACTTATTTTTCGCATCGACGGCAACGGCATTGACGCGTCCGGTCGTGAGCGATTTCGACCTCTGCCACGAATCGCCTCCATCACGGGTGAATACGATGCCGTTTTCCGCTGTGCCGAGGTAGATTGTGCTCCGATCTTGAGGATCGAACACCATCGTGAGGATGGACATGCTCGCAACGGCGCCCGTGATTTTTGGTCCGGACACGAGTGTTCGTTTGTGTGTCCACGTCTGACCTCCGTCCAACGTCTTATAGACGCCGAGATCTGGTCCTGCTGGACCTTTTGCCGGACCCAAACACCCTTGACCAAAGAAGAGCAGCGACGCAATGGAAAAAAGAAATGTGGATCGTTTCATACTGGGAAGATGTAAGAGGTGATTCAGTATACCAAATCCCCGAAGAGAAGAGGAATGATTCGCGGCGCGTGAGATGGCATGAGGAACCGAGCTTCTGTGTCGAGATCGGAACTTCCGAGCCGAGTTGCCGCAGCTTCGAGCGCGATGCGCGGCGAGAGAGGTCCGCCGACGAACCGAAGAGCCGTGAGCAGCGCGACACCGAACACGATACGCGCGTTCGTCACGCATGGAAAACGCATCGCATCGAGCAATGCATCGCGCCAAGCCGCTTGCGGATCATCAGACGCGTCGCACTCTTTCGCAAATCGCTCGATGTGCGCGAGTCGCGCGCCGAGCGTGCGCGCGCGGATGACGGCCAAGGCAAACTCCTCCCCTCTCTCCGCATGGGGAGAGTTCACGTGCCGCGGCACATCGCATCGCAACACGACACAGCGGCTCACGACGGTCGCGGGCAGCCGATGAAGATCCTCCGTGACAAGAATGAACACGGCGTCGGCAGGCGGTTCTTCGAGAACTTTCAATAAACAATTCATTCCTGATTCGTTCAACTGATCCGCATGCGGCAGATACGCGACGAGTCGCGGCGCTTGGATCGGACGCAGGAATAAGCGCTCGCGCATCATCGCTCGCACCTGATCGACGGAAATCTGTTTTTTTCCTTCCTCGGCCGTGAGCACGATAAAATCCTGATGTGTTTTTGTGTTTTCGTGATGTAGAAGCGTTGCGGCGAATTTTTCCGCCAAACGACGTTTTTCCGATCGCGGAGGCCCATGAAGCATATACGCGGGCGACGGCTGACTTGCGGATTTTTCAAGAAAACGCTCGATGTAGGACATCGAAAGATCATACTAGAGAAACACCCCACGCGCGAATGGCGCATGGGGTGGTACACGTATTCACGGGATCGTGACGACCCCTGTGAAGAAGACGGCGGCAGGAGGTTTGGGACCTGTGCCGTTCCAGACGAGATCATACGGCGCCAATTGCCCGTTTTTCCAAACGGACACGGCGCCGAAATCCTTTCCGCAACCTGCCCATGGGCCGTCGCACGATCGATCGAAGACCCATGCGCTTCCCGTGTCCGGTCTCGAGTCCGCGCGCTTCACGCCGAACAGGATTTTCGTGCCAGAGGACACGTTCAGCCGGCAGACGTAGCCGGGTCCGTTCACGGACATCTTGCAAAGAGACGATTTCCACGGATTTGCGAACCCGTGATACTCGCCCTCGATCGTTACTGATCCGACCTGGGCGTAACCAGCGGGCGGATCCCAGCGGACGACGACATCGCCCTTGGACTGTGCGTCGGACGCCGTGGGCATCGGTGACGGAGATGGGGTTCCGGTGCCGGCGGCCTCCGGCCCGCAGGCAATGAACACTGAAAGGAACAATCCGATCAACGAGATGGTTTTCATCGCTCTCTTCTCCTGTAGATGTTGCGATACCGTATGTCTACCATTTTGATCCACAAGTGTCAAGCTCACAAAAAAGAAACACCCCGTCTGCACATGCAGACGGGGCAATCGAGTGTCACTACGACGTGGGTTCGACCACGGCGTTAAACGAAGTCGAGACCGATCCGTTTGGAACGAGGCGACACTCCGCCGCTTTGGGGGTGCCCGTACGGACGATGCACTCGGAGGTCACAGACCCCCGTTTGACACTGATGGTGCCAAAATTCTTCCCTACTACTTTGTAGTAGTCGCAGCCGCCGCCGTACCACGCGCACGACTGATCGAACGCGTAGCAGAAACGGGTTCCGTCCGACTGCACTGGGCATTTCGTGTCCATGTGCTCGCCTTGGAAGGTCGGCGAGGACGAGGGTGACACGAACACCTTGCATTCGTACACCGTGCCGCCTTCGACCGGACCTGCGTCGCTGACCTTCGTCATGACGCACGGCAGTGCGGTGATGCCAGTGTACCATCGGAGCCGCACCTCGCCAGTTTGGACGTACCCTTTCGGAAACTCCCACTTGTATGTATCGAACACGAGTGCCGTGTCCGA
>CAYHYU010000007.1:8172-20741 GCA_964360885.1 uncultured Gammaproteobacteria bacterium
AGCGTCTGTCGAGACGCCCGTGTCAGCCGGAACTGAGGGACACGTGGCGCCCGCGACCCACAGCTTCACGCCGTTCGGCTGCTTACAGCAAACCCACGGCGGGGCGCACGACGTCGCGACGGTTCCTTCCGCCACGTCCGTACATGCCATCCCGTTCAACGCGCAACTTCCGGCGTCGACCGTCGAACCGATCGGGCAGGTCATTGTCTCGGGCACCCATCCGCACGGGGTGCAAACGAGTATCCGCGACGACGCGTCGATGCACTTCACGGAGAGCAAGCTGCACGGCTTCGTTGCCGCGCAGTCAGGACCTGCGTCCGCCGCGGGTGCAGGGGCTGCCGGAGCCGGAGCTGCCGCAGGGTTCTCGGCGCACTTCGCGCCGATCCGCTGGAACGTTTCGTACTCCTCGCGCGTGACGAACGCGCCGCAGAAGCATATGATCGACGGGTTGCTGCTACAGAGCAGCTTTTCGGTGGTGCACTTCGCGCCGACCGCTGCCGAGTCGCATGCCTTCCCGGGCTCATCGAGCGTGGGGGCCTGCGCACTGCAGGCGACGGCGAACAACATTGCGAAGCAGACAACCACGAACGCACTAACGATAGAGACATTCTTCTTCATCGAATCCTCCTCCGCCAAACGGCGGACATTGTGATGTCCACCTACAAGGCGGAATTTTGAGAAGGAGCAACGCATGATCCCGAAATGGATCAGACGCTCGGCAAAGCCGATATGAGAGGACGACAGAGGTCATCATCTCGTATCGGCCATGGAAAAATATTCCATGGGAGAGATAAAGAACCGTGCATGCGCCCCCCTCCTCACAACTGCGAGGAAGGGGGCGCGAATTCTAGAACGCGTCAAAGGTCCCTCCAAATCCGACGGCGACGCCGGAGTACCATCCTTTGTAGACCCCGACCTTTCCGTCGGAGGTGAAGTGATTCGCTCCGAGCGTGAAATCCAGTGGCTCCACGTCCACTGAAAACCAGCTGCGCTTGGTGAGGTGTTTCACAACCCCTACCGAGAGGCCGCAGCCAAGAGCACTCGGCGGACCCTTGAGACCTGCGCGGGCCTTGGGATCAATGTCCGAACCGTTCGCCGGACGAACCCATGTCAACCCCTCGACGAATCCGAGGATGCGGAAACAAGTGCTCCGCGAACTGTCCGTGCAAGAAGTACCGCCAGCGAAGCCACGGACAAAGTACGAAGTGTCTTTGGCCCACTTCGCTCCCTGAAGGAGGCCTCCGGACGCACCGAACGTGAAGCCGGAGGGGCCTGCGCCAGGGAAGTACGTCACTGCGAGTTCCGCGGCAACGCCGAACTTACCAGGTGCTCCGGGAAACCATTTCCCGTGCCCCTTGAGCCCGACGTCGATCACCACTTGCGTGGCGCCGCAGAACGCGAGGACTTCTTTCTCGGTCGTCGGGTTCTCCGAGCAGAGAAGCTTTCGCATCCCCTCGGTGAAGAACTCGACCATGCCGACACGGACCAGAAGTTCCGCATAGTCCTTGTGGACTTCTTCGAACTTCTTGGCGATGTTGGCCACCGAAGCAGGGTCTTCCTCGAGTTGCTTCACGAGCTCCTCGAGTCGCTTCAGAATCGTGTTGAGCCTCTCGAGATCAGGGGACTTCTCGTCCCCCTTCTTCGCATCAATGACCGCGAGTATGCCCTTCTCGAGCTTCTCGACACGCGCTTTCAGCACCTCGATCTCCTCGCACGGCTTGCACTTCAAGGGATCAACCTTGGGTGCAGGTGGTGGAGGTGGAAGCGGCGCGGGAAGAGGCGCTGGCGCTGGCGGCTTTGCGACGGCCTGCTTAGCCACTGCCACGTAGTCAGTCCCCACCTTCTTGATGACCACGATTTTTTCACATGCTTCGACTTCCCTCTGCAGCTGCGTCGTGGCCTTCTGACTCGTCACGAGGTTTGCGTCGCTCTCCCTCCTCGCTTTCACGCATATGACAAACTGGGCGGCCGAGACGGACATTTGTTTGCTGTCGTCCTCGTAGCCCTGCGCCCATGCGCGAAACGGGAAAAGGAACACGATGCAGAGGATGCAGAGTGCCGCCACGACGACCGCACGCGATTTCTTGGTAGTCATGACTCGCCTCCGATGTATTGTGACACGCGACGGACGCGTGTCGGTGTTGTAGAGAACGATTCAGGGAAGTAGCGCCCTGAAGCCGTCCCGGAACGGGTGATTCGGGAGAGGAGGAATACTCCCAAATCGATCCCGGAACGGCTTCAAAGCACAACGATGGCAGAGTACGAACATGTGAATATACCAGGAATGGACGAAACTGTCAAGGACACTCCGCCCTCTTGTCCTATCATAAAGCATAAAAAGCGTCAATGACTCAAAAAAGACGCTTATCTTAGCAACAAAAACGCCTCTCGAGGGATCTCTGTCAATCGCCGAACTGTCTGCTGCCTTTCCCAAGCACCCAAATTGTTCCGATGAGAAATCCCGCGATCGCTCCGAAAATCCCATTTTTCGCAAAATCCGGTTTCGCGAAAAATCGCGATGGAAGCGGATCGTCGATGATTTGAACGCGGACTGAATAGCCGAAATAATTCGGGGTGATCGCAACGAGTTCTTGGGCAACGCGAACCGCAAGCTCTGTGGCGTTCGCGCGATTCGTGTGATACGCCGTAATGCTCATGATTCCCGTGCCGGCGATAACGCTCCCGTCGATCGTGTTCTTCCACGCGCCGCGGCGGGAAATTTCGTCTGTTGGAAAATACGTCGCATCGATCTTCGCCTTCGACATGACGGCGTTAAAGAAACTCGTCGTATAAATCAGCTCTCGCAGATTCTGCCCGATCCGTTCCGTTGATTTGATCGCCGTGTACGGATCGATCCCCACGACATTCGTGTGCGTGATGAGAAGCCGTTCCGTGGATGAATATCGAAGCGGTTGGGCGATCGAAAAAATGAGAGACAACCCAACGCCGATTCCTGTGACGGAGAGCGTCGTTTTCCATGTGCGCAAAAAGAGTCGTGCGTGATTCATAGGGAGTTTGCAGTTTACACTTACTTCATTGCTTCACTCGTGAGAATGCTTCCAAGCGTCTCAGGAACATCAAGCGTTTTTCCGTCGCGTAGGATGCGGAGCGTCACCTCGGCGTTTGGTTTATATTCCGCAAGGATCTCGCCCAGATCAGCCCTCCCGTCAAGGATATCACGATCCACGCTTTCGATCACATCGCCGATTTTGATTTTCGCGTTCGCCATCTTCCCGCCGCGCTTGTCATCCCGCACGAGCGCACCGCGATCCGGAAGACCATTGCGGGCGCCGCTTACCCGAAGCGCCACAAGGTCGAGCGTACGAACGCCGAGCATGGCATGACGAATGTCACCTGTCGCGAGAAGCGACTCAAAAGAAGAAGCGATGGAGGATGCGGGAAGGAGCCGCGTTTCTTCGCCGTCGCGACTCTCGATGAGGCCGACGAGCGCGCCTGTCGGATCCCACGCCGCACTCCCCCGTTCTCCGGCGCCGGAAACGCGATTCAACGCGAACCGACGGATTGCCACCTCGCTCGACCCCGCGTCATTCGGACGTGCACGCGCGCCAGCATCCACGATGATCGTCGGCGTAAACCCGTTCGGTCGGCTCTCAATCCACACGTCCGCTCCATTTCCGATACCACGCGGCTGGATGAACGAAGGCGATAAAAGACCTTGCGCGCGCGTCTTGAGAAAAACGGTCCCGTTCACATGATCAATAACGCCGCGTTCAATGGAATAGGATGCGCCGTTAATCCAGATGAGGAGCTCCGCGGCGCGCAGACCATCCGTCACGGAAAAGAACGTGACAAACCATCCGTCGGACGTCAGCGCGACCGCGCGGCCAAGGAGCCGTTCCGGTCCAAGCAATCGATCCTCGAATGACGTCCCTTGCGGTTTTCGATATACCGTTGCAACGGCAGAGGCGCGCCGTTTCAGAAACGCCGGCGGAAGTATGGACGCGGAGGACGGACGGTCAACGGAGATGAGTGAGATTGCGGGAATGGCGCTTGTAGCGACGAGAGAAGGAAGAGCGGCGCTTGAGGTTGAGGCGCGCAACGCGTCGGGCAGCGCGGATCGGATCGCGGCAGGTATGCTCAGCGCGACCGTTACGCTTCCTGCGATGGCGCCGAACGCGATGGCAAGAATCGCGCATTTGATTTCTGTGGTGAACTTCATGCTCATGTGAAACATCTGAAAAACGATGAGATGCGACGTGCTGGACAGAGGAAACGACGCAGACGTAAAGTATTGTCCCGACGAACCCGCGTAGCGGGTTGTCGGGATCCCGACACGCACAGCGTCGTCGGGAAACATACGTCGAGGAGTTGACGAGGGAAGCACAAGCAGATCGCGTTTTTCAGATGTTTCATAACCATTTGGCCGTTCCCGCCGCTCCGATAAAGAGAAGCGAGACGGCCGAGGCCTCGCTCCATGCCGCTTGCCTGCTTGGTTTCGGATCGTAGAGATATCGGCGAACGCGCAGAGCAGCCGTCAAAAGAAGCGCGGCGATCATCCCCTGCATTCCCATGCTCACGGGAAGAAGAAGACCGATCCATCCGATCTCCGTTCCGATGAGAACGCCCATGAGCGTCCATACCGCGTGTTGTTCACGGCTCGCGCCCGGATGATCCGTCGTTCGAAACAAAAGTGCGCCAAGCCCTGCGGCGATACACACGTGGATTACGCGGTTCACATGCAAAAACATCAGAAGCCCCGAAGAGGTTGAAATCGCGTACCACACCGCGATCGGCACATACGCCATATTCACGCGCGACAACCCATTCACGGGATACGCCGCGGGGTTATACGAGAGAAGAAATAATAGCTCAAGCGAGAGATACGTCGAGATCGTCGCAATCGCGATCAGCGCTGCAACCGCGAGCGTCCGTTCCGCAAGCAGAAGTCCAAACCCGAGCGCACAAAGAAGCACGAACGTCGGCGTCATTTTTTCGAGGAGATCTGCTGGTTTCAATCGGCGCCAGGAGATGAGAAGCGATGCCGCCGGAACAAGCGCGATGCCAGCGCATACGATAAAAGGATACGTTCCTGGCTGGCGTATTTGAAAAAAAAATAAGACCGCAGTTGCCGCCGCGACGAGCATCGGAAGGAGACGAATCCAAATGATCATGGTGCAGCTTTTCGTTGATGAAAGTAATACAGTTCGGTCAGCACAGCCGAGGAAGCCGTTGCGACGGGAATCGCGAGCAACGCGCCGACGAGTCCAAAGAGCTTCGCGCCGACGAGCAATGCGACGATACTAACGATCGGATTGAGTCCCACGACGCGCTGCATAATCTTGGGAACGATGATGTGACCTTCGAGTTGTTGGATGATAATGATGACGCCAATGGCAAGCGCAGCTTTCATGGGCGACTCCGTAAAGGCGATCACAAATACGGGAATCGCGCCGAGAATCGGACCGAGGTACGGTATGAATTCCGTAAAACCGCCGAACAGCGCAAGCACAAGTGCGGCGTTCACGCCGATCACGGACAATCCGATGAAATACAGAATGCCGATGATGACGCACAGCGATAACTGACCAAGAAGCCAGCGGCTGATTTTTTCTTCCACGCGCTTGATGATGGCTGTCGTGAGTTCTTTGTACTCATCCGGAACGAAGTGATGGAACATCTTTCGCGCCTCTTCTTCTTGCACGACCATGTAATACGCCATGACCAGAATGACAATGAGCCCTATAAATCCGCCCACGACCTCCGCGAGCGTGGAAAAGAGACCGCTTGCCGCTTTCGCCGCTTGGAGGCCGAACGATTGGACGCTCGCCTGCACATTTCCTTGCAATCCGTGTGTCGTCGAAAAATCTTTGAGCGTCTGAATGCTCCCTGACACCATCTCAAACGACTTTCCGAGCGATCCGATGAGCTGCGAGCTTTGATCGATCACGGTTGGAAGAAGAAGCCCGACCGCGAGCGCCATGAGGCCGAAAAGAAGGAGGTAGAACGAGATGACCGTGACGCCTTTCGGGATCCGTCGCCGCGCAAGCGCGTGAGCGGCAGGATGCATGAGCGCAGCCAGAAAGAGCGCAACGAATACGAGAGCGAGGATGTCGCGGATAAGATACAAAAAACCCAGGGCGAGGAACATGCTCACCACTTTGAGAACAGTGCCTGTCTCGATGCTGATGGAGCGCTTGATGGGCAACGGCATATGTCGAGTGGTAGGATACCATGCATGACATTCGCCGAAAACCGCAAAGCGCGATACGACTATGAAATTCTCGAAACATTCGAGGGCGGATTGGCGCTCTCGGGACAAGAGGTCAAATCAATTCGCGAAGGCGGAGCAAAAATCGACGGCGCCTACTTGACTGTCTCGCGCGGCGAATTATGGCTCCTTGGAGGGCACATCAAACGCTATTCCCGCGCATCTCCGGATCCTTCCTATGATCCTGCAGCCGGACGGAAAATTCTCATCCACGCAAAAGAACTCACATATGTGGCCGGAAAAACTCAAGAAAAGGGCTTGACACTTGTACCCCTTTCGGTATATTCTCGAGGCCGACGGATCAAGCTCTCGTTCGGACTCTGCCGTGGGCGTAAAACCCATGACATCCGCGAACGATTGAAAGCGCGAGATCTGGATCGGACGGTTCGCCGCGCTCTCCGCGGCGAAGATGTCGAATAACGGGGATGACCAAGCATCGACGGACAACACTGTCGACGCCTGCAGGCCGAGCGTGGAACCGCTCGCAAATCTCTTCCACATCCAACAACTGCCAATGTTGTTTCACGGGTAAAGAACGCGATCGCTTCGGCGTTCCGCGTCGCTTCCCCGGAAATGGTTCTCGCGTAAACGCGAGAACCACGTTCCCCCGCATCGCGACCCGACGAAGCGGACAGGAGCGTCATCTTTCGGGTCAGATCCCGATGGTCGCAGACCCATCGGGATGACACAGTGTCTGCGAACGACTCGTGCGTCTTGTCCGTTTACTCGCACGCGTCGAATCCTGAACGGACCATGCCTGTAACGAGGGTGTCGAAGGATTTGCCCGGACGGGGGTGCGATTCCCCCCATCTCCACCACGCATCACATGCGCATCCATTATCGAAGACGATTCACTCAAAAACCTCTGGGGCTGGTCTATCGCGCAAACGAACAGATCACTGCGCCGGAGGTTCGCGTGATTGACGACGAGGGAAAATTTCTCGGCATTCTACAAACGCCGGATGCGATCGTGATCGCGCACGAGCGGGAACTCGACCTCGTGGAGGTCTCGCCAAAAGAGACGCCTCCGGTCTGCAAAATCCTCGACCTCGGCGCATTCAAATATCAGAAAGAAAAAGAGAAGCGAGCGCAAAAAGCGCACGCAAAAAAAGTCGAGGTGAAAGGGATCCGCTTATCCGTCAAAATGGGAACGCATGATCTCGATGTCCGCAGAGTGCAAGCGCTCTCCTTTCTCGAAGAAGGAGATAAACTCAAAATCGAGATTTTCCTTCGCGGCCGCGAGAAGGCGCATGGCGAACTGGCGACAACGAGAATCAATGGCTTTCTCAAACTCCTTGAGGAAAAATATCCGCTGATCATCGAGCAGGGCGTCACGCGCCAGGGTGGCAATGTCTCGTCGATCGTTGGCCGCAAATCGTAACGAATCGTCATCTGCTCGTCGTATGAAAACACACAAGACCATTTCCAAACGGATCAAGCTGACAAAATCAGGAAAACTCCTGAAACGCAAAGCCGGCCAGAATCATTTTAATGCGCGCGAATCAGGAAACATCACACGAACAAAGCGCCGTGATATTTCCGTCAGTCATTCATACGTGAAATCAATGAAACAACTCATCTAGCATCTTATGCCTCGAGTGAAACGCGGGACCCACCGCATCAAGCGCCGAAAAAACATTCTCGCCCGCACAAAAGGGATGATGTGGGGACGTAAATCCAAGATCACGCTCGCAAAACCGGCCGCGCTCAAAGCGGGCGTGCAGGCGTATATTGGCAGAAAGCTGAAGAAACGCGAGAACCGCGCACTCCAAGAGATACGCATTAACGCGGCAACGCGAGAGCTTGGTCTGACCTATAGCAAGACCATCGGCGACTTGAAACGTCGAAACGTGGCGTTGGATCGCAAAGTGCTCGCGGAAATTGCAATGCAATATCCTGCCGTTTTCGCAAAAATTGCACGCGGCTGATTTCCCCCGTTTTCTCTCGACCCTCGCATGTAGGGGTAAAGATTCGCTTGAATGTGGTATACTCTTTTCAACATATGCCACACTCCAAAGAAGGCGCGGCTGCGCCTAAAAAAAAGGTTATCTTGAGCCCGGAAGTGGAACAAGACATCGAGCGACTTCATGCGGAAACGCTCGGGCGTCCGCTTCGAAGCGGACGTGAAGCCGTCGGCCGTCTTCGAGAAGCGGAAGAAACGGTGACGACGGGAAAAGTCACATCTCTGAAAGAGGCCCTGCGGGCACTGACAGAAGAAGGGCCGGCTCCAACGTTTGAATCGGCGAATCCAGATTTGACGGCGGAAGAATTCGAACAGACATTTACACTCGACCGCGCCGGGGTCGACATAAAATCTCACAACGCGAAACGGATCGCGCACACGAACAAAATCCTCGGACAACGAAAAGCGTCGGATATCTGGGACACGGTCACGGACAAGAACATGGACGGCATCAAGGTGTTTGGGCTTACGCCGGAACGCGCGACAGAATATGTACATGCTGTGGCGGAGCTTGTTGATCAAGAAAAAGGACTGATAAAAATCCGCTCACTCAACAAGCATTTTGGCGTTCCAGAAGCATACGACCCGATCATGGGATCGGGCGCCTCGCGACCGACAGCAGCGCGATCGCTTGCTCGAGAACGCGTCGCAGACCCAGAGATGTTCGGCGCCCGAACAGCGATGCCCACGCAAGAAAGAATCGCTGACCGTGTTGAACAACCGAGGATCACGCATGTTCCAAAAACCGAAAATGCTCCGGAAACGAAACGCGAGAATATTGAAAACACTCTTCTTCAGCACTACGGCGTTTCACCTTCACAGGTGTATTTCAATCTTGGGAATGTTGATCCGACGGCTTCACGCATGATGCAGAAAGACCCGAAGTACAGAGAATGGGTCACGGAGCTCCGAAAAACAACAGGAGAACTGATGAAAGAGGAAGCGCGTCATCGCGAAAGCAAACTACGAAAGCCGCGGCCGCCTCTCGATGAAGAAGCGGCGATGAAAGAAGGACTTCAGCGCATCTTTGCAAAGGAAGAACAACTCACAGAAGAAAAATTTTTTGAAGAAGGCGATCGCATGACGCGCGAAGCCGAAGAACAGCGGGCAAATCTCATCGAGCTGAACGAGGAACTTCACGAAGAAGTTGCGAAGCTCCAACTTGAACAACCAACGCCGCGAGCCACTGCGCGAATCCGAACGCTCGCGCGACAGATTGACGCCACGGAGAAGAAACTGCGAGGCGAGTTTGAAGAACAACCGGAAGAAAAACGGAAACCGTCACTCGGCGAACGGATCACGGGATGGTGGAAAAACATGAAGAGTAGGTACTCACCTGCTCCGAGAGAAAAAACTTCCACGCCTGAAATTTCAGAGATTCCTCTCGTCGTGGTCGGCGATGAGGTGGCGCCAGCCAGCGCCGAGGCACGGCTGATGCAACCTGAACCAGCGCCAGTCGTTCCTCAAATCCACGAAGAGGTCACTCTCGTTGTGCCGGTCGCTCCTCCTTCGCGTGAAAGGGCGCGACAGGAAGTACGCACGCTCCCACCAACGGACAATGAAATTGAAGGGCGCGCGCTTCTTGAATTCCAAAGGACACTCGACAATCCCCATGTCGCCCTACGACGAGAGCAGGCATTACAATATCTTGTAAATGATTTTGGATCCCGTGCGCAGCAAGGAAAAACATTCTCCGATTATCCAGGATGGAACGCGAAGGATTTCAACCGGGCGGCGCATTATCTGCAAGTTGCCATCAACGAATGGAAGCGGAAACCTCTCATAAAAAAAGAGAGCGTCACTGAAGAAAATCCGAAACTCATCAAGCGAAAGAGGGTCGTCGACGTTGTACAGATGCCGAAGAACGTTACGCCGGAAAAAGGATATCCGAAACATGAAGACAGCACGCCGCCGTCGGAAGAAGAAATCACAGCTCTTGCACGAAGCTTGTCAGAATGGAAAAACAGCAAGGATCCAAAAGGTGAGAAGCTCTATGCGGACATGATCGGCAAATTGCGTGATGTGGTGAACGAACGTCCGACGCATGGATATTTTGCGAGTCGTGGGTATCGCGATTGGGAACCGGAACATTTCAAAGAAGCGCTTGTTCACCATGAATCAATAGAAGAACTTGAAGGACGTCTGCCCAAGCCAGAACAGCGGCCAACGCCGAAAGAGATTAAGCTCATGGCACAACATGACATTCGATCGATTCGCGGAGGAACATGGTTTGATCAAGATCTTCGACACACGCGAGAAAATATCGAAATGTACCGTAACGAAAATGGCCCAAAATGGAAAGGATGGGTGGCGAGCGACTATGCTCTGCTTGCGGACCGTATGGAAGCACTGCTCGCTTTGCGTGAGAGTAGAGAAAAAGCAAAACAATCACCACAACAAAAAACAACGGAATGATCACCCTAACGTTTGGTGCGAATTTCGTCGAGAATCTGTAGAATGAATTCTTGCGTCTGAATTTCTTGCTGTTCCGCCACGCCGCGGCGACGGACGGTCAATGCGTGCGACGCGCGCGTTGCGCCGATGCCGGCTTCTTTGTCGCCAACAACGAGCATCACCGGAACTTTCGATTTTTCCGCGCTGCGGATTTTCTTTCCAACGCTCTCCGTCGAATCGTCGATGGTGACGCGAAGACCATGAGATCGAAGATCCTGCGCAAGTGATCCGGCGAAGTCAACATGACGATCCGCGACAGGAAGGATCGCGATCTGGACGGGAGAAAGCCAGAGCGGAAACGCGCCTCCGTAGTGTTCAATGAGAATTCCGAGAAAGCGCTCCGTTGAGCCCAAAATCGCGCGGTGGATGACCACTGGCCTGTTTTTTGCGCCATCCGCAGCGATATACTCAAGTTCAAAACGTTCGGGGAGATTCATGTCGAGTTGGATCGTCGAAAGCTGCCATTCGCGGCCAAGGACATCCTTCACGATAAAATCGAGCTTGGGGCCGTAAAACGCCGCCTCTCCCACGCCGATCTGATGCGTCCATCCCCTTCCCTCGATGAGGCGCGAAAGCGCCGATTCGGATTCTTCCCATATCTTCGGATCGCCGATGTATTTCTCGCGATGATGAGGATCATGCGTCGAGATGCGCACCCAAAAATCCGTGAACCCGAACACGCGATACGTTTCATCGATCATATCGAGCATGAGGTTGATCTCGCTCTCGATCTGATCCGGTGTCGCGAACACGTGACAGTCATCCTGCGTCAGCGAACGCACGCGTGTGAGCCCCGCGAGCTCGCCGCTTTTTTCATACCGGTAATTTGTCGTCGTGCATGTCCATCGAATCGGTAACTCGCGGTACGAATGCGGTTGTGTCTTGTAGAGCATCATGAAATGCGGACAGTTCATGGGTTTGAGGTAGTACGCCTCCTCATCCGGGAGCAGCATCGGCGGATACAACGCGTCGTATTTTTGGAGGTGCCCGGAGATGTCGTAGAGACGGCCTTTTGTGACGTGCGGAATCCAAATCGGCAGATAACCGCGCCGCTCTTGCATCTCGATGACGAAATTTTCGACGAGGCGACGAAGAATCGCGCCGCTCGGATAAAATAATGGAAGACCCGGGCCGACTTCATCGATGATCGCGAACAGTTCAAGCTCCTTGCCGAGCTTTCGATGGTCACGCCGCTCCGCCTCTTCACGCATGCGAAGGAATGCCTCAAGTTCGTCGCGTGTCGCAAAACAGAGCCCGTAGATGCGTTGCATTTGCGGATTTGTTTCTTTCCCACGCCAGTATGCGCCAGCCGTTTTCCAGATCCTCCATGCGCCGATGTGTGATGCATGATCCACGTGTGGCCCTCGACAGAGATCGAGAAAATCACCGGTGCGATAGATGGAAACGGTCGTGACGTTCGTGGGGTCAACGTCCGTTGATTCTTCGGCGGAGATTCTTGTGGTTCCGCGGGTCTTGAGATCGTTCAAAAGTTCGACCTTGTACGTCTGCCCGAGCGATTGGAACAGGTCGATCGCCGCATCAATCCCCATCTCTTCGCGCACGAACGCGGGATTTTCGGCGACGATTTTATTCATCTCGGAGGAGATCGCATCAAGATCTTCCGGCGTGAGCGCGCGTCCGATGTCAATATCATAAAAATACCCATGCTCGACGACCGGCCCAACGCCGAACTTCACTTCGGGATACACGCGTCGGATTGCCGCAGCCATCACGTGCGCGGCGCTGTGGCGACGAGTTTCGATAGGAAAATTCATTCGTCAGACACTGTACCGCGAGATCGCGCTTTTGCCAATGGACGGAACCCTTTTTAGGAACCTCTGAAAAACGCTTGCGATGCGACGTGCTGAACCGAGGAAACGACGCAGACGTAAAGTATTGTCCCGACGAACCCGCGTAGCGGGT
>CAYHYU010000008.1:0-19494 GCA_964360885.1 uncultured Gammaproteobacteria bacterium
GCATTCCCCGCGCTCCTGCGGTGAATGTTCTCTGACAATCTGCTAAGACCATTCGTGTGGGCGATCCCATGCGGGTGGCAAAGAGGCATCATGGATGAGATGATTTCAACCAAGCCGTTCGCGTCTACGCACTTTGCTAGCGCCAAGAAACGCGGACTCCTCCTCGTCACCTTCGCACAGAGGGAGGGCGATGTGGCACAACGCGTGCAGATGGCGGAAGAGACCGTGGAAATTGCCGAAGCACTCCGGCTCGGCGATCATCCATTCTTCTCGCGCATCGACATCGTCGTGCCGACGAACCCGCGCTACGTTGATCGCGATTGCGGGAAGACCCGGGATGCGCTCGTCAAACGGCTCAAGGCGCATCAGAAGGTCGTCATCCAAGAAGTGCCGGGTGACGCGTTCAGCGCCAGCAAGAACATCGGGGTTGGGATCCAGTTGCGTCATGGCGTTGACTACACGATGACGCTTTCGCCCGAAGCGCGTGGATATCTGAACCAGGATACCATCGACGCGATCACCGATGCGGTGTGTCACGGCGCGCTCGCCATCGGGGTCGCCATTGGGGAGCTCGAACAGAGCATCCTCGAAGGACGCCTCGCCGGCACGCTCGCCATGTGGCATACGCAAGCTTTGTGCTCGGTCGGCGGCTTCGACATGGCGGCTGCCGGCAAGACGGTGGAGGATCGGGATGTCCTCTACGCGCTGGCAGGCGTTGAGGAGATGGCACCGCTCGCGTATCTCGTTGACCTCTACGGCCCGTGCATCGCTCCGCTCCTCCCCTGTGGCGAAGGGGTGAAACGATACCAGTTGCCAACCGACCACGCGCTCCTCGAACGTCACCGGCAGAAGATGGGGACGAAGTTCGAGAGGCAGTTCGCTCACCTCGGTCGTATTCGCCGCGATCCCTCGTGGCTCAAAGGCGGCGTGATGCCGCAGTACCGGAGTTGCTAGTCGAACGGTCGGCGGCGTGTGAGACCTCCCTCTTATGCGCCGCCGGCCTCTATTTATTTTGCAAAAAGAATCAAGATCGTTCCGGCCAGCATGATCGCGCCGCCGAGGAAACGTCGTTGTATCTCTTTTTCTTTAAAGAGCATCTTTCCCCAAACGATTCCAAACAACGAAGACGTCCGTTTGACGCTGATCACATACGCAACGTGTGCAAGCGAGATGGCCGTCATTTGAAAGATCGACGTGAGTCCGGAAAAAACTCCGACGGTCGCAAATCGCCACAATCCGTTCCACTGAAACAATTCCATCTTAAACTTGGATCGGAGCAGCAACGGGACAAACGCAACACACAGGAGAATATGGATGATGGTGCTATACACGAGTGGCGATGAATTGACGACTCCGATTTTGTCGAGCGGTGAAGAGAATCCCCACAGCACCGCGACACCGAGCATGTTGCGAGGTCCGGGATCGCGAACGAGCGATGTGAGCGGTCGCCAGAACCCTTCGTTCCGAAGATTGGACTGAAGGATGTACGCCCCGATCACCGAAACGATGACTCCGAGAATGCCAACGAGTGAGGGAATTTCTTTTGTCATGAGCGGCGATGTCACGAGCAGAATGACGGGTGTCAGCGTTACGATCGGCGCGAGCAACGAGAGCGGCGCCAGTCGGAGCGCCTTGAAATACAGGAGCGATGCGATGATGTTCAGGATCGCACTACCGAGTGTCGCGAGCCAAAAAGTTGTATTCAATGAAGGCCATGTGATAAAAAATGCAAATGGAAGAAGGATCAGCAAGCCGAATGCGCGCTGCGCCCACGCGAGAATTCCGATGTCGTATTTGGCGATCTGAAATTTTCCGGCAAGGGAATTCAGCGATTCAGAAAAGGCGGCGGCAAAGGCATAGAGAAACCACATACGGTTGCGGTGGTCATGATAACATGCGGATGGAGTGTGTTCACTCTTGTCAGATCGTTTCTGTTATTCTATTCTTCTCACATGAGTTATACCTTTACGGCCGTATATCAGAAGCAAGGCAATTGGTATCTCGGCTGGATCGAAGAAATTCCAGGCGTGAATACGCAGGGGAAGACTCTGAAGGAAGCAAAAGAAAATCTCAAAGAAGCACTTGAGCTTGTTTTGGCAGTCAATAAGGAACACTTCCTCTTTACCTCGGCATGTTGAAGCGAACGATTTTCTTGCAAGAAAAATTTGTAAAGATTTGGGGATTCCGCTGATTTAGAAATCCACCTCCGCTTGTTTCGCGTGCGTTTGGATGAATTTTTTGCGCGGAGCGACCTCGCTTCCCATCAAAGTGTCGAAGGTCGCATCCGCTTGTTCCGCATCTGCGATGGTGACGAGCTTAAGCACGCGATGTTCCGGATTCATCGTCGTCTCCCATAGCTGATCTGGATTCATTTCACCCAGACCTTTGTATCGTTGGATCACGATGCCTGCGACATTCGTCACGCCCTCTGCGTTTTCAATCTCCTCGGACGTCACTTGATCGGGCGTTGATTCCGTTTGAGCGACGTGCTTTTTTTGTAATTCCTTGATAAGCGTGTCGCGCTCCGCATCCGAGAAGGCGTAACGAAAATCCTTCCCTTTCGCGACGCGAAAAAGCGGCGGTTGCGCGATGTACATGTGGCTCTCGGTGATGAGATGCGGAAAGTGGCGATAAAAGAGTGTCAAAAGGAGCGTGCGGATGTGTGCGCCGTCCACATCCGCGTCTGTCATGATAATGATTTTGTTGTAGCGAAGCTTCGTGATATCAAACATCTCGCCGAAGTTCGTGCCGAGGGCGATGATTAAATTTTTGACCTCGTTATTGACGAGCATTTTGTCGATGCGTGAGCGTTCGACGTTGAGAATTTTTCCGCGTAACGGAAGAATCGCCTGAAACTCGCGGTTGCGACCCTGCTTTGCCGAGCCGCCGGCCGAGTCGCCTTCGACGATATACAGCTCGGAGGCAGAGGCATCTTTTGTCGAACAGTCCGCGAGCTTGCCGGGGAGCGTGAACCCTTCGAGTGCGCCCTTGCGAAGCACTGTATCTCGCGCCGCGCGCGCGGCCGCCCGCGCCCGTTGGGCGAGCACGCACTTTCCAATGATCGCTTCCGCGTCTTTCGGGTGTTCTTCGAGGAACATTGCAAACGCTTCATTCATCACGGACTCGACAGCGCCGCGCACTTCCTGCGTGCCGAGCTTTGCCTTCGTTTGCCCTTCAAACTGCGGTTCTGGGAATCGGATCGAAATCACGGCCGTGAGCCCTTCGCGAACGTCTTCGCCGCTTAGGTTCTCGTCTTTTTCTTTCAAATACCCCTTTGATCTCGAGTAATTATTGAGAACGCGCGTAATTGCGGTGCGGAACCCCTGCACGTGCGTGCCGCCTTCCGGATTGATGATGTTGTTCGTGAACGCGTACAGGTTTTCTTGATAGTCGTCGGTGTATTGGATGGCGATCGAGACCTCGGTTTTCTCCACCTGCTTCTCGATAAAAAAGATGTTGTCGTGTTTTGCGTGTTTCTTCTGATTCAGATGGCGCACGTATGACGCCACTCCGCCTTCGAAATAAAAAACATACACACCACGTCGTTCTTTTTCCCGTTCATCCACCATGACGAGTTTGATTCCTTTTGTGAGGTAGCATTGCTGACGGTAGTGGTCGAGGACGCGTTGAAGGTCAAATGCGGTTCCTTCGGTGAAAATTGTCGTATCCGGGGTGAACGTGACGGTCGTGCCGTGGCGTTTGCTTGTGCCGATCTTTTTCACTTTGTATTTCGGAATACCGCGAATGTATTCTTGTGTGAACATTCCACCGTCGCGTTCGACCATAACTTCCATCCATTCTGAAAGTGCGTTTACCACCGACACGCCGACGCCATGCAATCCGCCAGATATTTTATAGCCGCTTTCCGCGCCGCCGAATTTTCCGCCGGCATGGAGCTTTGTCATCACGAGCTCGAGCGCCGAGACCTTGTACTGTTTGTGAATGTCTACGGGGATGCCGCGGCCATTGTCGTGGACGGAGATCGTGTCGTCTGGAAGCATCGTGATCGTGATCTCGGTCGCGTGGCCAGCCATGGCCTCGTCAAAGGCGTTGTCCACGGTCTCGCGCAAGAGATGAAATAGGCCATCCAGGCCGGTCGAGCCGATGTACATCCCCGGCCGCTTGCGCACGGGTTCGAGCCCTTCGAGCACCGAGATTTGTTCCGCGCCGTATGCGCCAGTGACTTTCTTCGTCGTGTCTTTTGCCATAGAAAATGTCGCGGAAAGTATACAGGGATTTTGAATTTCTGGGAAGGGGAAAACCGAGATTAAACAAGAGAGCGCATCACCACATGGCAATACGCTCTCAAAAGAGGGGTTGTGCACTCATCGACGGGATCGTGTCGAGAAAAAACACATATATAAAATGGCTCAATAGAGAGAAAAATTTGATTTTATCACCCCCTCACGTCTCCCGTCTGTTACAATACCCACATGCCTTCTTCAAACGATCTCCATGATCGCTTTACAACAGGAGAATTGAGAATCGCATCGTTTTGGGTGCACAACCGCATTCGCGCGCGCCAAATTGGATACGGTTTTCTCATCCTCATCGCCTCGATTCTGTGGGCGTATGTGCTCTGGACTCTTGCGGACACCTATCTCATTTCATATCCGCGCGAATCGCGCATCATTCGCGACATCGCACTGAACCAACAGCGCCTCGCGTCGCTTGAAAGCGATCGTCCGCAGGACGTATCATTCTCGGATGTCTCCGTGTATCAGACAACAGAGAACCGTCTCGACTTCGCCGTCGAGATGACGAATCCCAACCCGATGTGGTGGGCGGAATTCAATTACAAATTCAATGTCTCCGGTGAAGAGACGGCGCTTCGCACCGGCTACATCCTCCCACAGGGAACGCACATTCTCACAGAGCTCGGTTACACGCCAAAGACGTTGGGAGCCAGTAACGCAACGCTCGTGATCGAGAACGTGCGCTGGCACCGCATCGATCCGAAGGTCGTTGGCTTACGCTATGACGACTTTGCACGTACACGATTTGCGTTTGAAGCGAAAGACATCAACTACACGACGGATCTTGTGATCGGTGCGCGTCCGGTTGGGCAATCAACGTTCACGTTGGTGAATGGGAGCGCCTATGGGTATTGGTCCGTTGATCTCGTCGTGCGGCTTTTCCGCGGTCCGTCCGTTGTTGCCGTACAGAAGATCGCCGTGACAAACATCCAGCCAGGCGAGAAGCGGCCGATCGCGCTTGTATGGCTTGAGAACCTTCCGAGCATTACCAAGACGGAGGTGATCCCACAGATCAATCTTCTTGATCCGCGTATCTATCTTCCGACGAAGTATTGGATTCTCCAGTAGGTTTCGTAGAACGACACATCGCGTTTTGAAGGAATCCCTTGCTTCTTGATACTTTTATTGCCAAGCTTATCTTATGCGCCGTTGGCTCGCGATGTATTCCCGTTTTGATTGGACGCTTTTGATTGCCGCGCTTGCGCTCGCCTCGCTTGGCCTCTTAATCTTATTTGGCGTTAGTTTAACGCGCGGAACGAACGATTTTTTTCAGTTTGACAAACAGATCCTCGGCGCGGCGATCGGTGTGACACTTGCTTTGCTTCTCGCATGGGTGGACTACCGTCAGCTCCGGTCGCTTGCACTCCCCATCTATCTCGCAGGCGCTGGGATCCTCGTCTCCGTACTCGTATTCGGCACGTCGCATCGGAACGGGGGAAGGTGGTTCGCGCTCGGCGCGCTGTCGTTTCAACCAGTCGAGCTCGTGAAGATCACCTTCGTCATCTATCTCGCCGCGCTCTTCGCGCGCCACGCGCACAAACGGCTTACATGGTCCGTTTTGGGCGGAAGCGCGCTTGCACTTCTCATGTATATTGGTTTGATTCTGCTGCAGCCGGATTTCGGATCCGCAACGGTGCTCGTTGCCGTGTGGTTCGCGATGGTGCTGTTTTGTGGATTGCCGCGGCATGCATGGTGGATCCTGCTCGTGTCAATTCTCTCGACCGTGATGCTCCTCTGGAGCGTCGGTTTGAAGCCGTATCAGCGCGATCGCATCACGTCGTTCCTGTTTCCTGCCGCGGACCCATACGGCGCGGCATATAACGTTGCACAAGCGCAGATCGCGATTGGTTCTGGCGGCTGGCTTGGGAAAGGGGTTGGGGAAGGGTCGCAAGCGCGGCTTCGGTTTTTGCCCGAAGCGTCGACGGATTTTATCTTTGCCGTTGTGGGAGAAGAACTTGGCTTCGTTGGCCTCGTCGTTCTCCTTGGTCTTTTTGGACTTCTTTTTTTTCGCTATCTTCGCATCGCAAAAATGTCGGACGATCCCTTCGCGGCGATATGCCTCGTAGGTCTGTGCGCGATTATCGGGTATCATGTTTTCGTGAATTCGGCGATGAATCTTGGCATGATGCCTGTCACGGGCATTCCGCTTCCATTTGTTTCGGCTGCTGCATCATCGCTCATCATGATGTTCCTTTCCGTTGGCATTGCCGAGGCGATCGCGGTGCAATCAAAGGGGAGATACGCAATAGACCAATCGTGAAGACCTTTCCTATTTCAATCGCTTGGAGATTGACATGTGCGTAAATTGTGTTAGTGTAGACGTTGCATCGTCGTTCTTTCCACTGGAGGTGCCATGCGTACTCTTGCACGCGCATTTCGCGTTGCGTCACTCCGTAGCCACATCATCAGCACGAGACGAACGAATGTTTTGTGGCTCTGCGGCGATCTTGGATTCCACGGACTTGAGGAAGTCGTGTCGGTGAAGATCATCGCGTCGTCACCTCTCCGTGGCGGCGTTTTCATTTATGAAAATGTTGCGGCATAGAATCTCACGCCTGCGTCTTTCATGCGAATTTCGACGACATGCCGCGCCGCATCTAAAAACTCTGCGATATCGTAGAGTGTCGAGCGATTCACGATCAAATCGCGTGTCTTGACACCGTCAACAAAAATTTCGAGCTGCGTATCTTTCCCATCCGCAGATTCAAGCACGAGATGCATTTTCATCGCATGGACGCTCATACGAAATCGTGCGCCTGTGGATTTTGCCTCGGCATATTCGGATTCGAAGCGCCACTCACCGCTCGTCGTCCATCCCCCTAGTTTTGCATCGCCGCGCGTGCGGCCAAAATACGTCTCCGGCGTTTTGATTTTTGAAAAATCCGGCGTGATGATTCCATCTTCGATTGTGCCGAGAGCCACGCCAGACGCCTCTGCGAGCAGCTCTCGAATCACGTTTTCGCTCTCGGCATAGTTTCCTTCACCGACATGAGTGTGCCGCAGACGCCCCATCCGGTCGAAAAAATATTCTGCAGGCAAATAGCGGTTTTCATATGCGTTCCATGTCGCGTAGTCCGGATCGAGCGCGATCGGATGCTTGAATCCATTCTTGACGATTTCCGCCTCGACGTTTGTCTGTTTCGCTTCGAATGCGAATTCGGGCGTATGCACGCCTACGATCACGAGTCCTTTTTCTGCATACTTTTCGTGCATGGATTTGATAAATGGATAGGTACGGATGCAATTGATGCAGGAATATGTCCAAAAATCGATCAGCACGACCTTGCCCTTGAGTTTTTCCGGCGTGAGCGGCGTACCGTCTGGGGTGTTCCACCACTTGGTGATCCCAACGAACGGCGGCATGTGATCCGCAAGAACGGGGAGCGACGATCGGTGAACTTGCGTTGCAAGCGTTCCGGTCGCTGCGATGCCCGGCATGTCCGTGATGCCCACGCTCTGCAAGCGATTGACGAGCGATCCGTTTTTCGGCATAGGAATTTGCACGGGTGTGCGCGAAGCGACGATCGCCGCGCCGATGATGATACAGGCAAAAAGCACGAGCGCGATTTTTGTCTGAATGATCATAGGTGAAGATCCAAATTTGGAAACAGCCACGGTGCGTTTCGGACGAGCCACACTTGAATGTTGCGATCCGCTCCTGTGTATATTCCGATCGCAACGAAAATAATCATCAGACCGAATACGCGTTGGATCGTGTGCGTGTATTTTGCGATCGAGCGCACGCGCGTTGCGACCGATTGGCCACCATACGCGATCGCGAGCATCGGGAGCCCGGCGCCGAACGCGTAGGCCAGGAGAAGCGCCCCAGCTTGCGGGAGATGTTGTTTTGCCGCGACGAGCGTCAGGATTGATCCAAGCACAGGACCCGCGCATGGCGTCCACACAAGCCCAAGCGAAGCGCCAAGGAGAAAGCCGCTCCAGATGCCCTGATTCGTAGCGTCCGTCTTCGGCGTGACGCGCGCAAGCACGGGCTGAAGCTTTGCGAAAAGCGACTCCTGAATTTTCGGGAAGACCATGATCAAGCCGAATAGGCCGATGATGATCGTCGCACTAATCCGAAACGCATCCGGCGAGATGCCAAGCCGTTGTCCGAAGACGGCAAAGAGAATCGCAAAGGAAGAGAAAGAAAGGATGAACCCAAGCACGATAAAGAGCGGACGCGAGGGGGTGAGATCGTGTGGTGGATGTTCCGAGAATGATGGGCAAGAGCGGCAAGATGCAGGGTCCTGCGATTGTCACAACGCCTGCGAGGATGGCAAAAAGGAAGAGAGTCATGCTGACTCTAGCATGTCACGAACGATCCTCGTTGAAAAGGTTCCTCTTCCGTTCAGCGCAGCCAATCATTCCGTGATCGTGGCCAACCACGAAAAAGAAGAAGTGCGAGCGGCGCGCCCCAATTTGCCCAGCGTTCGATGAAATCCCAGAATGATTCACCCACGAGCGGGCGAATGAGCGCCGTCCAAAATCCCCAGAACGCGGCCCAGAGAAGAACTGCGCGTATCGGATGAAGTAGCACGATGAGTGCGACGATGATGTCCAGAGCTCCGATTGCAGAAAGAAGCTGTGTGGACACTACAGGATCCGTTCCGAGCACCCATTGGATCCATCCGACCCATGCCTGTTTCCCTTGGAGCGCAAACATGCCGTGTCCGATAAACTCACCTGCGACGGAGATACGAAGGATCCATTCGATGGTTTTTGAAGAGTTCATATCGTTGTTATTTTTTGAAGTCAACGCGATTCAATCGTAAGACGAGGGAATTTCTCTCGCAATTTTACAGTAAGATCAATCGCGTGGAAACCCACATCGCGCGGAAGATCGCTCACGAGTGTTTTGTTGAATCGCGTTTCCTGAATGAAATATGTTTCTCCGTCTTTGAGATATCCGGCCATCTCAAAAAAATCTGCTGCTGTGTGAACGCCGGGGCAGATCGTTGTCCGGAATTCATGGTCAACTCCCGAAGTTTGGATGATGTCGAGCGTCTCGCGACACTGTATGGCGGTATTCACATTGCCGATACCGCCGACGCGCACGACATCCCGATATTTCTCCCATGGCGCTTTCAGATCCATCGCGAAATAATCAACAAGCTTGTCCGCGATGAATTCACGGATGCATTTTGGATGAATCCCGTTCGTATCGAGTTTCACAAGGAGACCGAGATCCCGCACACGTTCAATGAATGCGCGAAGACCGACCTGGATCGTGGGCTCCCCTCCTGTGATGCATACGCCGTCGAGCATCTGTGTGTGTTTTTGCAGATACGTCAGCACGGATTCTTCGGCGATGCTCGTCTGCGGGCGCGTGGAGATGAGTTCTGGATTGTGGCAATATGGACAGCGGAACGGACAGCCCTGCGTGAAGACGATCGAGGAGCTTTTGCTCGGATAATCAAGGAGGCTCAACGGTTGGAATCCGGCGATGACCATAGTTATGCCAACGCTTCGGCGAGTGCGAGTTCTACCGTTGATGCAGGGAATTTTTGGCACGCCGATCCTGCATTCTCAATGCGATACTCAACGCGTTCCGCGTACTCGCTCTGCTTTCCCCTATTCCATTGATCGACAGGGCGAAAGTATCCCATGACGCGCGACCATACCTCGCATGCCGCGGAGCACGTCGGACATGCCTGAATTTCTCCGCGCAGATATCCATGCGTTGGACAGATGCTAAAAGTCGGTGTGATCGTGAAGTAGGGAAGGTGGTAGTTTTCCGCGACGCGCTTTACGAAATCGCGGCACGAGATCCAGTCGTTCAGACGTTCGCCAAGAAAGAGGTGCAGAACGGTGCCGCCCGTGTATTTTGTTTGGAGTTCATCTTGATGGTCGAGCGCATGCAGCGGATCATCCGTGTAGTTCACCGGAAGATGCGTCGAGTTCGTGTAATACGGCGCGTCCGGTGTGCCGGCATGGACGATGCCCGGGAATCGGGCACTGTCCTCCTTCGCAAAGCGGTACGTCGCGCCTTCTGCAGGTGTCGCCTCGAGGTTGTAAAAATGGTTGGTTTCTTGTTGATAATCTGCGAGTTTTTTGCGCATAAAATCCAATACAAACCGCGTGAATGCCTTTCCTTCCGATGTCGAGATGTCTTGTTGCAAAAAGTTCAACGCCGCCTCGTTCATGCCGTTCAGTCCAATGGTCGAGAAATGGTTGTGTAAGTTTGGAAGATATCGTTTTGTGAATGGGAGCAGACCGCGCTCGATATTCTCTGCCACGACTTTTCGTTTGATCTCGAGCGATTCTTTTGAAATGTCCATGAGTCGCCCGAGTCGCCGAAAGAAGTCCTCTTTTGTTTTTGCAAGAAATCCGATGCGTGGAAGGTTGATTGTCACGACGCCGACGGATCCCGTCATTTCCGCTGATCCGAAAAGCCCGCCGCCACGCGCGCGAAGTTGGCGTAGATCGAGTTGCAATCGACAACACATGCTGCGCACGTCGCTTGGATTGAGCGATGAATTGATAAAATTTTGGAAGTAGGGGATGCCGTATTTTGCCGTCATCTCGAACAGCGCCTTGCCATTTTCATTTTCCCAATCGAAGTCCTTTGTGAGATTGTACGTCGGGATCGGAAACGTGAAAATGCGACCTTTCGCGTCGCCCGAGGACATGACGTCGATAAACGTTTTATTCAAGACATTCATCTCCTTCTGGCACTCGCCGTAGGTAAATGGCTGTTCGACGCCTCCGATGACGGGTCGTTTTTCACGCAGATCTTCTGGGCACACCCAATCGAGCGTGATGTTTGTGAACGGCGTTTGCGTTCCCCACCGCGACGGAACGTTCAAGTTAAACACGAACTGTTGGATACACTGCTTCACCTGTGCCTCGGTCATGTTGTCGATCTTCACGAACGGCGCAAGATAGGTATCGAATGACGAGAAAGCTTGCGCACCCGCCCATTCATTTTGCAATGTGCCGAGAAAATTGACCATTTGCGCAACAGCTGTTTCGAGGTGTTTTGGAGGCAACGATTCCACTTTGCCTGGCACGCCATTGAACCCCTCTTCAAGAAGCTGTCGAATGCTCCACCCCGCACAATACCCCGAGAACATGTCGAGGTCGTGGATGTGCACATCGCCCTCGATGTGCGCTTCACGAATCTCTTTCGTGTACACGGAGTTCAGCCAGTAGTTCGCGATGAGTTTGCCAGACGTGTTTAAGATCATGCCGCCGAGCGAATACCCTTGATTCGCGTTCGCGTGCACACGCCAGTCCGATTGGTTCAGATATTCTGTGATCGTTTTTTCAACTTCGATCGCTACGCCCTTTGACGCCCGCGCGTGCTCACGTTTTTCGCGGTACACGATATACGCCCGCGCCGTTTTGTAGTGGCTCGAGCTCATGAGCGTGGATTCAACGATGTCCTGAATTTCCTCGACAGACAACGTGTGGCCATCTTTCTTGATTTTTTGGATGTGGCCATCGACGGCATTCGTGAGAAGCCGGACTTCGGGGAGGTTGAACTCCCCCGTCGCCTCGGCTGCCTTACGGATGGCGTGAGAGATGCGCGATGTATCGTATGCGACGCGGTCGCCGTTGCGTTTCATGACGGTGAGCATAAGAGAGAGGAGGAAAGGGTGCGGAATAAAATAAAACTCATCGTAGATGAGCTTCTGGAGCTTCGCCGACCACTGTGTGAAAATTACGTCGTTGGGTGGGGGTCGTTGAACGTGATACGTTGTGGACAGTTAGGAATGAGGCAGAGGAGCTCGTAAAGCTCGCTCTTTTTTATGAAATTAAGCTCGTGACAATGCTTGCACTTTACGTCGATTTCGCCCTCGACGAACAAACCCTTGAAGAGGAGCTTCCGGCAATTGGAGCACCGATACTCTTGGGTGATACATCCCATATCTTGTTGTCACAAGCAGAGTATACCACAATATATAGTGGTCAAAGAGATGCCATGGGGATAACTCTCTTCTAAGGAATATCGCCTTCATCAGACCTTCAACACCCGTTCCACGATCGTGAGCGGACTTTCTTTCATCACGTCGTGATCTATTTTTTTGCCGACGTTTTTTGCGACGTCGGGCGGAAGTTTCTTCGAAACAAGATGCTCCACCTCCGCCGGCATGATGAGATGAATAGAAGGGAGCGTGTGTTCCCGCGCGAGTTTCGTGAGATGCGCTGCAAGTTGTTTTGCAAAGGCGTGAAGCCGCGGCGCATCGTCGGGAAAAAATTCAAACGAACCTTCGCCGTCCTGACCAGTTTCTTTCGGCAGAGCGCTGCCATCGAGTTCTTCAAGCGAATCGCCGCCTGCGAGATAGAATTTTGCCGTCACGGTATCGCTCGTGACAATGAGAGCGCTCTGTGGAAAATGTTGAAGATGGCGTGGAAGTTTCATAGGGTTTATTCCGCAATGAGCGGAACGATGATGTGTATCGGTTCTTCCGTTCCGTCGAATTTTGTCCGCGTGCCGATCGCAATGAGCGACGGGATAAGAAAAGAGGAAACGCGTAAGGATGCAAAATCGTACGAACGGATCGTGATGTTCCCCGTCGCACCATTCACGCCGCCTTTCAGCAGGAGTTCACGAATCGCATTGGCGTTTCGCGCAGGATACTCCGACCGTTCGGGATCTGTCGTGAGCATGATCCGTCCCGAAACGATAGCAGTATGCGACACGTCAATCGTGATCTCCGCGCCGTTCACCAATTCTCCGTCCGATTTTAGCACATCGCGCCCGTCGCGGATGAGGCGATAGCGAACGGTGAGCCGCGCAGGAAACTCGGGCGAGACGCATCTCGTCGTCGACTCCTCACGCAACGAGGGCGGAACGCCGATGAGTGATGGCGCTGACGCGGCGATTGCGCGGATCGTTGCGCGCGTGACCGGATCCACGCAGCGATGTCTTGCGTGCGCATCGATCCACCACGCGTTCCAATCAGGTTCGACGACGGGATTGCGGAACTGCGCCGGATTGATGCCGCGTTCGAGGAGAAAGGTGTTCGCGATATGAATGATCGCATCGTTCGGAGGGATTTTTGAGACCGTGACGGGTTCTGATGGCGCTCGGTCGTTTTCGAATTCGAGAATACGTTCCGCACTCCGATACGACCACTTGTAGCCGGCGTGATCCGACCATGCGAGATCGAGAGTCGTGACGTCTGCGCGCGTGCCAAGAAAGCCGTCGGAGATTTCGAGCGTGTTTGCGAGATTGCGGAACACCGTGTCGTTTGGCGTGCCACGGCGAGGACGGAGAACCGTTACGTGATCGGGGAGAAGTGGAAGCGCTCGTGCAAGCGTGATCGCAGCACGACTCGGCGGAACGGGAATTTTCGGAAGCGTTCCAAATCCGCCGACACGCGGCGTGACCCCCGCCGTCGTATTCGTGAGCGTTTCTGCAACATGCGGGACGATCACATTCGACACACACCCGGCGCCGAAGAACACTACGAAAATCGCGAAGATGAGCAACATATCGTGCAGTGTAGCGCGAAGGTTGATAGATGAGAACGACGGGTGTACTGTCACGATACACTCTTTCTTCTTGAAATATGCCACGTATCATCATCTGGCACGTCACAGGCATGACTTGTAAAAGTTGTGAACGCCTGATTGGAGACGAATTGAAAAAAAATTCCGACGTCATCGAAACGGAAGTTTCTCTCAAACTGAAACAAGCCGCGATCCAGCTTCGCGACGATGCGCGTGAACCGGATCTGAACGCGCTCAATGAACGCCTTTCGGCGCACGGGTATCGTTTGATTCCCGAAGGATGCGCGCTCCCGCGTCGTGACGATCCATTCCGTACACGTTTTGGACGAGCGCTTTCCATCATTCTTCTCGTCGGCTTTGTTCTCCTGCTGGTAAGCCCGTTGCGCAAGATCATCCCCAGCGTATCCGCGCATGCATCCATTGGCGCGTTATTCCTTCTCGGCCTTGTCGCGTCTGTGTCAACGTGCCTTGCGTCTACGGGCGGTTTTTTGCTCGCATACAGCGCGGAAGCTCGATCAAAACGAAAAACGGTTCTCATGCATGTCGGCCGCCTTGTCACGTTTGTGATCGGCGGCGCACTGTTGGGCGCGATCGGCGGCGCACTTCCCGTAGAATCCGGTACATGGTACGGCGCATTTGGGATCGTTCTCGGCGTCGGATTTTTCGCGGTCGCGTTGCACCTCCTCGATCTCTCGCCTTCTCTTGCCGAGAAGGGAATCGCATTGCCATCTTCCTGTGCGCGGTTCGCAGAAAAGATGCGGCAGCGGCCGGGTGGCGTCACTCCATTTTTCGTCGGCGCTGTGACGTTTATTCTTCCGTGTGGATTCACGCAGACGGCGCAAGCGTTAGCGCTCGCATCTGGATCCGCATTGCGCGGCGCGCTGCTCCTTCTCGTCTTTGCGCTCGGAACGCTCCCCGTGCTTCTCGGTGTCACAGCGTTCGCGGCGAGCGCGACGTTTCGTCATCGCGCGTTTCGCCTCGTCGCCGGAGCGGTGATGTTTTTTTTCGCGTTCGGCCAAATCCAGTCCGGCCTCGCCGTTTTCGGCGTTCCGTTGAACGTGGGCGCGTTCGCCGGCATGTTCACAACTCCGAATGTGGATGCGGTGCGCCAGGGAGATGTCCAAATCGTGAAGATGGACGTGACGCCATATGGCTACTCGCCACGTTCATTTACGCTGAAGAAAGGCGTGCCCGTGCGATGGGAGCTTGACGCACAGGACGTCGCTGGATGCACGAACTCTATCATCTCGCGTGAGCTTGGCATCTCCCGGCGCCTACAAGTAGGGATGAACGTCATTACCTTCACGCCACAAAAGACAGGGACAATTGCGTTTTCGTGCGGGATGGGGATGGTGCGTGGGTCGTTTCATGTCATCTAAGGACCCTCTGAAAAACGCGATCTGCTCGTGCTTCCCTCGTCAACTCCTCGACGTATGTTTCCCGACGACGCTGTGCGTGTCGGGATCCCGACAACCCGCTACGCGGGTTCGTCGGGACAATACTTTACGTCTGCGTCGTTTCCTCGGTCCAGCACGTCGCACCTCATCGTTTTTCAGAGGTTCCCTAACACCCCCTCTCACCTATGAAAACCATCATCATTCCAATCCGCGGCATGCATTGTGCCTCCTGCGCGGTGACGATTGAGAACGATCTCGCGAAGGTTCAGGGTGTTGCGAAGGCACACGCGAATTTTGCGATGGAGCGCGCGACCATCGAATATGATGAACGCGCCGTGACGCCGGAAACACTCGCGGCAGCGATCACAGGCACGGGATACGAACCCGTCATGTCCGTTTCTCATGGAGAGATGGATCACGGCGCGCACGACGGATATACGACGCGGCGGGAATTGACGAGCGCATTCATTCTCGTCCTGCCGCTTTTTGTGACGATGTTTTGGCCCGGAGGCGCAGAGCGCGTTCCCTCGCTTCTGTGGGTCGATTGTGTCGCCGCATGGGTTCTTGTCGCGTGGATCGGACGGAATTTCCATTGCGGGACGTTAAACGAACTTCGCCATCGCCGCGCAAACATGGATACGCTTGTGACGGTCGGGACAGGATCTGCGCTTCTCTGGAGCACCTATGCGCTTAGCGCAGGTCGGTTTTCCGAGGTGTACTTCGAAGTCGCGGGAATCATCATCCTCTTTCTTCTCTTTGGAAAGTTTCTCGAAACGCGTCAGCGAATGAAGGCAGGCGCCGCGATCCACGCGCTCTTGAGTTTGCACGCGAAGAACGCGCATCGCGTGAAATCTGATGGGATCATTGAAGATGTGGATCCGAAATCTCTCGCCGTTGGCGATGTGTGTCTCGTCAAAGCGGGGGAACGCATACCATCGGATGGCGAGATGATCGAGGGCGCGACGTCCGTCGATGAATCGATGCTGACCGGCGAACCGATTCCCGTCGAAAAGCATGTTCGCGATTCCGTCTATGGCGCAACGATGAACGGCACAGGCGTCATCACGATGCGAGTGACCGTCGAGCCAGGCAAGACGGCGCTTGACGTGATCGTCGCGACGGTCTCGCACGCGCTCTCGACAAAATCGCCAGTCGAAAAACTCGTGGACAAAATTTCCGGCGTGTTTGTTCCAACGGTCATCAGCGTTGCGTTCGTGACGCTTCTTCTCACGCTCTTTGTTGCAAGTCTGGGCGAGGCGATTCGGAATGCGGTTGCGGTGCTTATCGTCGCGTGTCCGTGCGCCATGGGGCTTGCGACTCCCGCCGCAATCATGGTGGGCGCGGGCGCAGGAGCAAAAAGAGGGATTTTGATCAAAGACGGTTCTGCGCTCGAAGCCGCGCGGAAGATTACGATGGTCGTGTTCGATAAAACCGGCACCCTCACCGAGGGCAAACCGACCGTGACGGATGTTTTTCCTTCTCACGGAACAGATGAGCGTGAACTTCTCTCCATCGCGGCCGCGCTTGAAACATCATCCGAACATCCGCTTGCGCATTCAGTGCTCGCCGCGGCACAGAGTCGCGGCATCGTATCGCCGAACGCGACTGGTACGCAGACGATTCCAGGACAAGGCGTGAAGGGGATCGTTGACGGCGCGGATGCTGTGCTTGGAAAACCGGAATTCGTGATGGCGACGATTGGATCGACATCCGACGCGGAAGCACAGCATGTTGTGCTTCTGCAGAAATTGCGCTCCGACGCAAAAACCGTCATCGCCGTTTCGCACCGCGGAAAACTGCTTGGTGTCATCGCGGCGCAGGATCGCATCAAAGACGATGCGTTGTTCGCGATGAAGAAACTCGCGGAGATGAAGATTGAGACGGCGATGATCACGGGCGATCACGAGGCCACGGCGCGCGCCGTTGCATCGCAACTTGGCATTCTGAAGATCTTCGCGCAGGTCATGCCGACGGAGAAAGCGGAAAAGGTGAAAGCGCTCCAAAAAGATGGCGCACGCGTCGCGTTCGTCGGCGATGGGATCAACGACGCGCCCGCGCTTGCGCAAGCGGATCTCGGCATTGCGATTGGCACGGGATCGGATATTGCAATCGCAACAGGCCAGGTCGTTCTCATGGGTGGATCGCCAACAAAAGCGGTCGAAGCGATCCAACTTGCGCGCATGACATTTCGCGTCATTCGCCAAAATCTTTTCTGGGCGTTCGCCTATAACACGGTGCTGATCCCTCTTGCCGCGATCGGTGTTCTGAATCCCATTCTCGCCTCGTTCGCCATGGCGCTGTCGAGCGTCAGCGTTCTCACAAACTCGTTGCGCATCGCGAGAAAAATGGGGAGGTGAGAATTACACCTTCAATCTCGCCATCAGGTCGTCGTATGCTTTTGGGTCTTCGCGCTTGAGATATTTCATCAAACGTCGGCGCTCGCCGACTTTCTTAATCAACCCGCGTCGCGAGGAAAAATCCTTCTTGTGCGTGCGCAGGTGCTCGGTGAGCTCCTTGATCTCTTCCGTCAAGATCGCGATCTGGACCTGGGGCGAGCCCGTATCCGTCGGATGCATCTTGAATTTCTCCATGACACGCTTCTTCTTTGTGGCGTCCAACATATGTTGTGTCGGTTCCAGTCGCCCCCGAAGGAATCAAAGGGAATGATTCTTTGCAGGGGCGGCTGAATCCGGATTCGCGTCACGTCCAGTTTAAACCGGATGGACGTAGATGAGTGAATGTGTATGCAGAACGTATCATGTGACGCCGATTTTCGTCAAGGAAAAGACTGCAAAAGACGGCGAACCTCCTCTCGCCATTTTCCGACGCATCGTGGTATCATCAATAGATGCCATTACAACAACAAAGTGATCATCGGATGTCTCCCGTACGGCTTTCTCACCATCTCCGTCGTTTTCTTGAATATCTCGAAATTGAAAAAGGACGATCGCCGCTCACGGTTCGCAATTACGAATTTTATCTTCATCGTTTCATCGATTGGACGAATGATCCAAAACCGTCCGCGCTCACGGCGGAAGACGTACGCCAATTTCGGCTTCATTTGAATCGTCTCGAAAACAACAAGAAGGAGGGATTGAAGAAGTCGACGCAAAATTATCATCTCATCGCTTTGCGATCCTTTTTGAAATATCTCGCGCGGAACGATATCGAAACGCTCGCACCCGAAAAGATCGAACTGGCGAAGCAGGGGAGTTGCGAGCTATCGTTCCTCGATGCGATGGATATGGAGCGTCTTCTCGATGCGCCGTCGAAGAGCGATGCGCCGCCCATCATTCAGGCGCGTGATCGCGCGATCCTTGAACTTTTTTTCTCGACAGGGCTCCGCGTTTCCGAGCTTGCGGGTCTCACCATCGACTCCATCAATCTCAATCGTGACGAATTCTCCGTTCGCGGCAAAGGGGATACGGTGCGCGTCGTGTTTCTTTCGCATCATGCGCGGCAGTGTCTCAAACACTATCTCGCCACGCGAGATGACGAGTGCCCGTATCTGTTCGTGAGGCATGATCGAGCAAAACCTCCTCCGTCTCCCACCTCGCACGTTGGAGCGCCTCGGAATGTCGGAGCCATCACGCCGCGATCCATTGAACGCCTCGTCCATCGGTACAGCGTCGAAGCAGGCATTCCGAAACACGTATCGCCACATACGCTTCGCCATTCGTTCGCCACGGATCTCCTCATGAACGGCGCGGATATCCGAAGCGTCCAATCCTTGCTCGGACACGCCTCGATCACCACAACGCAAATATATACGCATGTCACAAATCGGCAGCTGCGCGACGTCCACGCCGCGTTTCATGCGAAAAGAAGAACCGTCGCATGACGTTTGAAGAATATCAACGCGAGTCGCGTAAGACCGCGAAATATCCCGACCTCGGTCGGTATCATTTTATCTATCCGACGCTTGGGCTCACAGGCGAGGCGGGCGAAGTCGCAGAGAAAATCAAAAAAGTGCTGCGCGACAAAGATGGCATCATCGACGACCACACGAAACAACAGATCGCGCAGGAACTTGGCGACGTGTTGTGGTATGTCGCGCAGCTCGCGACCGAACTCGGACTCTCGCTCGAAGACGTCGCATCGATGAATCTCGAGAAGCTCTTTTCGAGATTAGATCGAGGTGTGATCTCGGGGAGCGGTGATCAACGTTGAGGTCCCGTTTGACAAAAACGTTGATGTTCCTGTACCATATATCGTTTTTTTGCTACCTTCATTCATCGCGTCCCTGTAGTTCAATGGATAGAACAGCGGACTTCTAAGCCGCTTATGTAGGTTCAATTCCTACCGGGGACACCATCAAAAAACTCCTGAATGGGAGTTTTTTGATGGTGTGTCTTGACAGTTTGGCTCGAACCTATTTTATC
>CAYHYU010000009.1:0-1057 GCA_964360885.1 uncultured Gammaproteobacteria bacterium
AATCATATCCCGCGTGACCACTTGCATCGTACACAACCGTTCCACCTGCTCTACGCACAAGCCCTGCATTTTGTGGCCACAGAAAGAATCAAAGGAAGAGGCAGAGGTGAGCGCCTTCTTAGCAATGAATACCATTGGTCTGATACTACCTCCTCGGATGGCGTTTTCGTCTACGTTGGCTTTGCGGATGCCGACGGCGCGACGATGGACGGCTACTCGCATGATCATGCGAATGACGACTTCGGCGTCTGTCTCTCGCGTGATCCTTCTTCTCCAAAATCCTAGGATCCTTGGTTTTTAATTTTCTTTCTTTTGCTTTACCTCCATCAGGTAAAGCGGTAGAATTGGCGCATGAGAAAAGCTTTGCCAAAAGACCTCCAGATCATCCGCAGACGAGCGGTCCCGATTTTTCGCCGGTACGGTGTTAAGCGCGCGGCTGTGTTCGGATCGTTCGCGCGCGGAGAAGAAAAGAAAAAGAGCGATGTTGATCTGCTCGTAGATATCCCTCCGATGGGATTGCTTGATTTTATTGGATTAAAACAGGACCTAGAAGAACGGCTTCAGAGAAAAGTGGATTTGGTCAGTTATCGGAGGATACACCCAGTTTTGAAAAGGCAAATTTTACAAGAACAAGTTTCCATCTATGAAAAAAAACTTTAAGGTTTACTTGATAGATATTCTGCAAGCGGCCGCAGATATTCAAACCTATACCATTAGTGCCAAGAGAGAGGATATTTTTGTAGATCGAATGCTTCAAGACGCCGTTATCCGAAAGTTTGCTGTGCTCGGTGAAGCGGCAAAGCGTCTACCGACGTCTGTTAAGAAACAAGAGAAAAACGTTCCATGGAAAAAAATAACCGGACTGCGCGATATCGTCGTTCATGATTATTCTGACATTGATCTGGATGTTCTGTGGGAAACTATTAAGCAAGATTTACCTGAATTAGTTCAGGCAATCCAAAGGATGATTAAAGAATTGAAATGAGTATTTTTTTATTTTTGCCATGAACTCTCTCGTCTCTTACAATTGGCTCAAAGAATACGTTGATCTCAAAGG
>CAYHYU010000009.1:1157-19410 GCA_964360885.1 uncultured Gammaproteobacteria bacterium
AAACATCGTCGTCGGTCACGTCCTCGACGTCAAACCGCATCCAAATGCGGATACATTGAAAATTGCCATCGTGGATGTAAGTGGAGTTGAAAGTCCATCAAGTCCATCAAGTCGAAAGTCCATCAAGTCAAAAGTCGAGATTGTTTGTGGCGGATTAAATCTCACAAAAGACCAATGGGTTGCGGTGGCGCTCATTGGCGCGAAGGTGCGCTGGCATGGAGAAGGGGAATCGATCCTGCTTGAATCCGCAACGATTCGAGGCGTGCAATCTAACGGCATGATCTGCGCGGCCAATGAGATCGGTCTTTTTGATGCGTTTCCGCATGCGGAAAGAGAGATACTGGATTTAGAGGAGGTATTGGGATGGGAGGATGTAGGGGCGACCCGTCTGGTCGCCGCCCTTACGCCCGGTACCCCATTGGCAGACGTTCTTGGTCTCTCCAATGACGTCGTGATGGACATCGAAGTGACGTCCAATCGAGTGGATGCGATGGGGATGGTCGGGCTCGCGAGAGAGGCGGGAGCGATTTTGAAAAGGAAACAGCTGGCAGCTGGCAGCTGGCAGCGTCATAACTCCTCCCCAACCCCTCCTCTTAAATTAAGAGGAGGGGCTAGGGGTGGAGTTACAGTGAAAATCTTCGCAAAAAAGCATTGTCCTCGTTATGTGGCGGCGAAGATCGAGGGCGTGACCGTCGGCCAGTCGCCCTGGTGGCTCAAGCGACGACTCCTCTCCGCCGGACTTCGTCCCATCAATAATCTCGTTGACATATCGAATTATGTCATGCTTGAGATGGCACAGCCGACGCACGTCTTTGACGCGGCGCAGCTCGAAGGTGGCATAGATGTGCGTCTCGCACGTCAAGGAGAGAAGATCAAAACGCTTGACGGCAAAGAATATCAACTTGACGACTCGATCCTCATCATCGCAGACGCAAAAAAGCCTATCGCCATCGCTGGCGTCATGGGTGGCGAAGCGACGGGCGTCACGAGCGCGACGAAGGACATCGTGATCGAAGTCGCGAATTTTAATCCGGTCACGATCCGCCGCGGCGCGCGGAAGTTTAACATTCAATCAGACGCACAGATGCGATTTGAAAAAGGACTGTCAACCGAAGCGTGTCCCATCGCAATGGCACGCATTGTCGAACTCATCTTAGAACTCGCGGGAGGTCGTCTCGCCGGTCCTGTGACGGACGTCTATCACATAAAATACAAACCACTGAAGTTCTCGATCACAACAGATGAAGTGAACGCGCTCATCGGCGTCACGCTCCCGCGGAAAGAGATGGTGGACGTCTTGCGGCGACTCGGTTTCTCTGTCGTGGCGGCAGGCAAGAAGATCACCGCAACCGTTCCGTGGTGGCGCGATCATGACATTGAAAGCGGACGCGATCTGGTCGAAGAAATCGCTCGCGTGTACGGATACGTCAATATCCCAGGCATCATTCCTCTCGGTCTCGCGCCTCGTTCAATAGATCAGGAACTTGTTTGGGAGCGCCGAGTGCGCGACATCTCAAAAGGCGCTGGGTTGAGCGAAGTTTACACGTACTCTTTCGTCTCAAAAGAGCTTCTCGCAAAGGCGAACTATGACGCCTCTAAGATGTTGCATGTACAGAATCCACTCTCAACTGATTTCGAGGTGATGCGGACGACGTTGCTTCCATCGCTTCTCGCCGTCGCGTCGGAGAATCAGGAACGATTCGCGGAACAGCGCTTATTTGAGATTGCACATGTGTACTATCCGAAGGAAGTTGACTTACCTGATGAGCAGCTTGAGCTCGGGGCGCTCTTTCTGGGGATGAAAGATCCGTGGCGGCACGCGAAGGGATATGTCGAACATGTTTTTGCAGAGATGGGGATCACGAAACTTTCGTGGCGAAGATTGTCCACAGATTCATTCTGGCATCCCGGCCGCACGGTTCAAGCATTTTATCGGAGCGATCTTGTCGCGACGGTCGGTGAGCTCTCGCCTAAGATCGCGCAAAACTTCAAATTCGATCACCGCGTCGCCCTCGTTGACATTCCATTTCATCACGTGATCCCTTTCGCGTCTGCGGCAAAATCCTACACGCCGCTCCCTGCGTTTCCCGTTGCAAAACGCGATCTTGCGATTATCGTGGATTCTCGCGTGGAATATCATGATATGGCGCGAGAGATCGCGCGCGCGGGAATGTTATCAGATCCATCGACTTCGTTCGGGGTGACGACGAACGTCGAATGGTTCGACACGTATCGCGGCAAAAATCTCCCTGACGGAAAAAAGTCCATCGCAATGCATCTTGAATTTTCCGCGCCGGATCGGACACTGGAGGCGAAGGACGTCGAAGCGATGATGGAGAAGATCGCGCTGGCACTGAAAGAAAAATTTCAGGCGGAGGTGAGAGGATAAAAGAGGAGACGCTTCGCAAGAGGACGTTGGAGGAGTTCTGGTCGGAATGCTATACTCTCCACATGACGCTCACCTCAACGCTCGACCTCCTCTATCTCACTCTTGCGATCGCGGTGCTTTGGATCGCGGTATTTCTTTGTTGGGGATTGTATGAGCTCGCGCGGCTTCTCCATCAAGCGAACGAGATGGTGAGCGATACGCGCGAGAAGATCAACCGCATCGAAAAAGCGATTCTGGTCATCAAAGAAAAGATTGAATCATCCGTGAACGCTCTCGGCGCGTTTGTCGCAGGATGGAAAACGTTTTTGCATCTCTTTCAGTCCCGCGAAGAACGAAAGGCAGGATTGCAAAAACGCAAAGCGCTTAAAAAAGAATAGAAAAACGGGTTGTCGTTGGCATGTGGCTACTGACCCGTTAAGATTCGAGTTATCCACACATATCGCCGCAGGCCTTGCGCCGTCAGCGGTGTCATCTATGCCCGAATCCATCCGCCGACCACCTACCAACTACGCGTTCATTGATAGTCAGAATTTGAATTTGGCGATCCGCGATCAAGGATGGGTGTTAGATTTTGTAAGATTTCAGAAATATCTCAAAGAGAAATATCACATCAGCAAAAGTTTCCTTTTTATTGGATTTATTCCAAAGAATCAAGTTTTGTATACCTTTTTGCATGAAGCTGGATATATTTTGATTTTTAAACCGTGCATGCAGCTACCAAGCGGCTCTGTAAAAGGCAATGTCGACGCCGAACTTGTCCTTCATACGATGATTGAATATTCAAATTACGATCAAGCGTTGCTTGTAACAGGCGATGGCGATTTCGCATGTCTTGTTCAGTATTTGGCGCAACAGAAAAAGTTATTACGTCTGTTGATTCCAAATGCGACGAAATACTCCGGTCTATTAAAAGCTGTGGGTTCTGGAAAGATTGATTTTATGAATAATTTACAGAAAAAACTCGCAAAAACACAAAGAGGGCCAATTGCGCAGGGATAAAACCCTGTGAACCTGCCCTCGTCGTGATACAAACAAGATACCAGAACCAATGACACTCGTCAAGTGCTATGGCAAACCCCTCTCCTTTCATCCACCTCCACGTGCACTCGATGTACTCCCTCCTCGATGCGTTGGGGGATGTTTCGGATCTCGTGGATCGCGCGAAAGAGTTTGGGTATGATGCGCTCGCGCTCACGGATCACGCCGGCCTCTACGGAGCAGTTGAGTTTTATGAGGCCGCGATGAAGGCGGGGATCAAACCCATTCTCGGCGTTGAAGCATATCTTGCGCCGAATACACTCACGGACAAACGCCCGCGCATCGACGATCATCCATCGCATCTCACGCTTCTCGCCGAGACGAACGAGGGCTATCAGAATCTTTTGAAGCTCGTCTCCATCTCATTTTTGGACGGCTTCTACTACAAGCCGCGCATGGATAAGCAGCTTCTTCGCGCGCATGCGAAAGGCCTCATTGCGCTCTCCGGTTGTGCGCGTGGGGAAATTCCCAATGCCTGCCAAGGGCATGATCTCGCGCGCGCGGAAACGCTTGTTCGTGAGTATCAGGAGATTTTTGGACGCGATCATTTTTTTCTCGAGCTCGTCCATCACCCCGAGTCGCCAACGCAAAACGACGTGAACGCACATCTTATCACTCTCGCGAAGCAGACAGGCGCACCGCTCGTTGCCACAAAAGACGTTCATTATCTCCATCCCGAAGATGCAGAAGCGCAGGACGCGCTTCAGTGCATTCACGACGGCAAGCTCCTTTCAGATCACAATCGTCACACCATCGTTTCGATCGATCATTCGCTCACGCCGCCGCTCGAGATGATCGCCGCGTTTTCTCACATCCCGGGGGCGGTGGAGAACACGCGCACAATTGCGGACCGATGCAACGTCACGCTCGAGCTTGGCAAGAATCATCTGCCGCCCTTCGATGTTCCGGAAGGAAAAACAGGAAAAGCGTATCTCCGTGAATTGTGCCTCGCGGGTCTCGCAAAACGCTATCCCGATGGACAGTCCTCCGAAGCGACGGAGCGGCTTGATTTTGAGCTCGCGACAATCGAGCGCATGGGATTCGAAGCGTATTTTTTGATCGTTCATGATTATGTGAAGTGGGCGAAGGATCATGGGGTCATCGTGGGTCCAGGACGCGGATCTGCCGCCGGCTCGATCGTCGCCTACGCGCTCGAGATCACGAATCTCGACCCGCTCACGTATGGGCTGCTCTTCGAGCGCTTTCTGAATCCGGATCGCATCTCCATGCCGGACATCGACATGGATTTCGACGACGTGAAACGCAAAGAGGTCATCGAATACGTGACGAAGAAATACGGCGGCGATCGCGTGGCAGGCATTATCACCTTCGGCACCATGGCTGCGCGCGCGGCCATCCGCGACGTGGGTCGCGTACTTGGTTGGTCGTTTCAAGACGTTGATCACGTTGCAAAAGCCGTGCCGCCGCCAGTGCAAGGCAAGCACATCCCCCTCGCGACATCTGTCGCAGAGCATCCGGAACTCAAATCTCTCTACGACAGCGACCAGCGCGCGCGGCAACTCATTGACCTCGCGATCAAGCTCGAAGGCACGGCGCGTCACGCGTCGCAGCACGCGTGCGGCATCGTCATCACGCCAAAGCCGCTCGTCGAGTACGCGCCGCTTCAAAAAGCGCAAGGCGGCGACGTCGCGCAGGTCATTCAGTATTCTCTTCACTCGGCAGAAGTCATTGGGCTGCTCAAAATGGATTTTCTTGGACTCTCAAACCTCACGATTATTCGCGATTGCCTCGAGATCGTGAAGGCAGTGACGGGCGAGGAGATCAACATCGATGCGATTCCGCTCACGGACCCAGCGACCTACGAGCTCCTTGGCAATGGCGAAACAACGGGAGTGTTCCAACTCGAATCCGACGGCATGAAACGATACATCAAAGAATTGCGTCCAACGGTCATCGAAGACATCATCGCGATGGTCGCGTTGTACCGTCCGGGGCCCATGCAGTTCATCGAGTCGTTCATCGCACGAAAGCACGGTCGCGAGAAGATCAGGTATGCGCATCCGCTGCTGGAATCCGCGCTCGCCACCACGTATGGCATCCCGGTCTATCAGGAGCAGGTGATGCAGGTCTCGAAGGACGTGGCTGGATTTACGGGCGGTGAAGCAGATACGCTTCGCAAAGCCATGGGCAAAAAGATCGCTAAACTGATGGCGCAGATGCGCTTGAAATTTGTTGATGGCGCTGTCCGGAACGGTGTGGAACAACAGATCGCGGAAGCGATCTTCCATCAGCTTGAAGAATTCGCCGCCTATGGATTCAATAAATCGCATGCGGCGTGTTATGCGATGATCGCGTACCAGACGGCGTATCTCAAAGCGCATTTTCCCGAGTGTTTCATGGCGGCGTTACTCAATTCTGACTCTGATAATCTCGACCGCATCACGATTGAAGTCGAAGAGTGTCGCCGTATGGATATTGAGGTACTGCCTCCAGACATCAACGAATCGTTTGCGGGATTTTCCGTTATCAAAACGGGCATCGGCGGTGTGAAATCCACGATTCGATTCGGCCTGTGCGCGATCAAAGGGCTGGGAGAAGATGTTGTCGCTGTTCTGATCGCGGAGCGCAAAGCGAACGGCCCGTACGCGGATCTCGCTCATTTCATCAGACGCATTCCGGGCCGCGCCGTGAACCGAAAGTCGCTCGAATGCCTCATTCGTTCCGGCGCGTTTGACCGCTTCGGAGAACGGAATCTTTTTCTCTCGAACGTCGAAATCATTCTCGAATTCCATACGCGCCATGAGCGTGAACAGGCATCAGGCCAAGTCAATCTCTTTGCATCTGGCGCATCGTCGAACAATCCCACGTTACTTTTGCGCCTCAAGCCAGCGCCACGGGCGAATACGCGCGAAACGCTCGCATGGGAAAAGGAACTGCTTGGCCTGTATGTGAGCGATCATCCGTTCCGAGATTTTGCAGTTCGGCTCGGCGAGATGCTTACGCCCATTGCGAATCTCCATCCATTCAAGAAAGAAAAAAAAGTGCGAATCGGCGGAGTCGTCGCGACGGCAAAGAAAATTCTCACGAAACAAAATGAGATGATGCTCTTTGCGCGGCTCGAAGATCCCACGGGGTCGATCGAGGTCGTTGTGTTTCCGCGTGTTCTCGCCGAGACGGGCGCGTGTTGGAATGTCGACACGCTTTTGATCGTCTCCGGCCGCGTACAAGAGAAAGATGATGAACTTAAACTGCTTGTCGAGACGGCGTACGAGATCACGGCGGAGAATGTGGATGAAGTAGCAGCAAGTAGCAAGAAGCAAGGAGCAGGGAATTTCACAGCGACGTCCGCCATCGAGCCATCCATCACGATTCACCTCCGCGCGTCGCTGTCTGAAACCATTCTCCTGCGTCTGCGGCGCATTTTTGACGAGCATCGCGGCGAAATACCGGTCAACTTTCTTTTTGACGACGCGGGTGTTGAGCGTCGGATCCGCACCGATTCACGCGTCTCGTGGAGCGATGAGATTGTGCGCCAGATCGAGGAGGTGACGGGTAAAGGAACCGTGCATATTTTTGGCTCAACTTAGCAAAGTTTCAATTTTTTTGGCTCAATAGAGCGCAGATAACGGTCTACGATGGTCTACGAATGTATCTCGCCAGTGGCTGGATACATTCGTAGACCTCACGAGATTTGACAAAATCCTCAAAGTGTGCTATCTTATGTTGTTATCTGGAGGACTGTGCGCACAGCATGCGTTTAAGCCATTTCGGCTTACGGCCTCGCAGATAGCCCGTTCACGGATTATCCTGAATGGAGCGCAAACACTGAAGGGAGACAATCATAAAAGAAAGACATCCGACGGAATTCTGTAGCCTGTGCGGCGGCGAGAAGGATGCCGAGGGCTGGTGCGCGAACTACTGCATGGACGGCGACGAGCTGATTGACACTCGCCGTGACGGCAGCAGCGATACCGGTCGCCAGATCGAGGAGGAGCATTGAGGGCGCAATAATCGCGCCCCTACATCTCGGCGGAGGATGGAACTCCATTCTCCCCCCGCGACTCGGAATCTCAATTCTCGATTGAGCATCCCAGTCGCGCACATACGGCGCGAGTCGTTCATTCCAAAAAAACAGTCCGCCTTATGCGGACAGAAAGTGAGCATCTCGTGAACAAGATCATTCCGCTGTTCGCAGTTCTCGCGTCGTTCGTCCTCTCGGCTTGCGCGATCGACAACGATACGCCGAGGCCGACGCCGGAGAAGACGGGCACGGTTGTCGTGCCACCTGCTCCGACGAGGCCGTCCGAGCCATCCAGTCCGAGCATCTCGGTCCACAGGCCGATCATCGAGATCGGTGCGCTGAAGCCGCGGCCCAAGCTTCAGCTCAAGCGCAAGGACACGCTCGGCAAGCTCTGGGGCGGTGTCAACGTCGCCGGAAACACGGATGGATTCTTCGTGACGTGGAGCCATGGCGAGCGTTTGCCGACAAGCGCTCGCACGCTCAAGCTGACCGGTATGCCGTTGGCGGCAACCGCGTTTCTCCCGCGCAGCGATGCCGGCGCGCTCCCCTCGGTGGGACTTCCGGACGGCGGATTTCTCACGCAGACCTTCTACTGGGAAGGTGATGCCGTCCACGTGGGTGAAACGCAGATCGCAAAGGACGGCGGATTCGTGAGCTCTCGAATGGTTCTCGCACATCAACAATATTCCATCATGAAGCTGATCGATGGAGTCACCTTCGGCGCGATTGCGAGCAACTCATGGGACTCGAGCGGCACGTACGGAACGATCGATTTCTCTCGTATCGCTCCCAAAGCTTCGAAGCTTCAATACCGCGTTTCGGGAAAGGGGTATGACGGCTTCGGCGTCACGCAGTTCGCTCTCTCGGAGGGCGTTCCGGCCTTTGGGGTGGTTCGCGGACACATAGATGACCGCACAAAGGTGGTCGTTGCCATTGGCACGTCCGTCGAGCATATGATCGAGACCGCACTCGTCGATCGCCCACGTTCCGAGCTCGAGAGGAAGACCCACTCCTCTCAAAGCTGGGTTCGTGGCATGGTTGGCACGGATGACGGATACTTCGTTCTCTGGCAGGATGCGTCCGTCATGCTCACCTTCGTGAAGCGTGATGGTTCCCTTGGCTTCACCTACGATGCCACTCGTTTCGCCGACATCGTCGGTTTGGACGACGTCATCGTTGCCTCGACCTATGATCGCACGGACGAGACGGCCGGAATCTCTGTCTTCGATCACAAGCTGAACCAGCTCGGTCATCTCACGCTCGGACGCGCAGAAGGATCGTTCTGGAGAATCAAGCTCGGCCAAGGCGGGGACGGCAGAACGTTCGGCGTGACCTGGCAAGATCGAGATACGAACGATCTGCGCTTCGCTGTCGTCGAATACAAGTAACAGTTCCTTCTTCCTTCGGTGCCCCTGCTCGCAATTTCGCGAGTAGGGGCCACCATCCTGAACTCCCTCCCTCCTCCCTCTTGAATCAAGAGGGAGGAGACGGAGGAGGGCGTTCGAGACGGTGCAAGTTTGCACCATGCACATTTCAACCAAAACATCCGCATCAAGCGGAAGAAAGTGAGCATCTCGTGAACAAGATCATTCCGCTGTTCGCAGTACTCGTCTCGTTGTTCATCTCGGCCTGCGTCGTCGATAGCGACACGCCAACGCCGACTCCGGAGAAGACGGGCAGGATCAGCTCGCCGCCGAGGCGCTCATGCCCAAAGCCGGAGTCGACCTCCAAGCCGACGCCCGTGCCTCCGCCTCCGGTTGCGACCGAGTTGCACTCTATTTCGCTCTCACCCGAGGTTGTCTCGGCAACGTGGGTGAAAAAAGAGTCGCACGCGCGCGTCGTTGCGCTTACCTTCACATCGGGTTCCAAGCCCGTGCTGTGGAAAGGTATCACGCTGAGTGGCCAGGCGAAGATCGCCGGGAGTGGGTGCGATTTCGGCACGCAATGCAGCCACGAGGCGTTTGCAACACGTGTCACCTCGCTTGCGATCTACGACGGCGTGACGCAGGTGGGGTATGCGAAGGCGCCGGATCCCAAGACGGGAAAGACGCACATTCCGAACGTCAACGTCGCCTTCCCGTCAAGGGTGAGCAAGAGCTTCGTGGTCCAGGCCACGCTCTCGTCGTCGGCCTCTGTCGCAGAGCCGTTCGACCAGATCGCCATTGGCATCGAGGCGCTCTGGGAACCGGTCGTCCTGGACTTGTCCGGGGAATCGATTCTTGGCGAGGTTCAGCCAGACATCCGCAACCAACTGTCCTCGGCGCCGACCGTCGTTCAGACGATTCGTCCGTCCGGGGAGCTCGCGATCGTCGATTTTGCTCACCCCGTCTCGCGGATCGTCGTCGGGGGCAAGGTCGCGTGGGAATCGGTTGCGCAGTACAAGGCACGTGCCAAGTACGAAGCCACTCAGATCGATCGTCTTGCCGTCTCTCTCGTGACGTGGCTCGGCGTTCAAGCCGATCCGGCGGATTTTAAGGTGATCGCCGTCGCAAGCGAAGGATTCGTGAAGAGTCAGGATGTGATGCCGTCAACCGGCCTCATGGACGCAGACCTCTCGACGAACCCAATCACCGTTCCGAAGGACGGCGACGTCCTGTTCCAGATTTGGGCGAAGGTCGCGCCGGTCGTTGCTTCATCCGTTGTCAGCGGAGCAACGAAAGGCGTTTGCCGTTCAGGCCACACGCCTGCGCTCATGGTGGATTCCGATCGCACGACAGGTGAATGGGATTCGAACTACGTCGGCAAGCTTAACGCTCGCTCGACGGGAATGACCTCTGGCGAGCGTATCTACGCTGCAAAGGGAGCCAAGCATGGCAATCCCATGGTCGTCCGCAAGTCGAAGCCTATCGTGAAGATGTTGCCGCTCTCATCCACCACGCTTGCCAACATCGATCAGGATCTCATCAAGTTCCAGATCGCTGCGGACAGCGCGGGGTCAGTCGCGGTGAAACACGTCTCCGTGAGCTACGACAAGAAGGGGGCTTTCGGCCTGACGAATTTTCGTCTCCGCCGAGGAGCAACGGACATGGACTCGGCAACGTATTCCGTAAGGGTTTATGTGCCGGGATCCACGGACCTCGTCGATGAGCTGAAAGGCTCATACAGCGGTGGCGGAACGCTCATCGTCTCATTCCATAAGGAGGAGATCGTCAGTGGTTCCGGCGAGGTGTATACGATCCACGCGAGCGTGACCGGTGTAAAGACCGGCGATGCGCTGGTTCTCGATATACATCTCTCGGCCGATGCGGCGTATAAGCAATCCTTCACGGGTAAGCTGACGAACCTTGGAGGGTACTTCGGCCTCAAGACCGACGATAAAGGTGAAGCGCATAAACACTACACCACGTTCCTTTGGTCGGACCTGTCGGAAGTGCCGCACGACGACACAATCGACGGTTCATCCGACTGGATCAACGACACTTTCGTCGACCTCACCGGTTCGGTCACGCTCAAGCTCTGATCGAGCCATTCGCACATTCATAAGGGGCGACCACAAGGGTCGCCCCTACAATCTCATCCCCGGTCTGATTGGACATCAGACCGGGCACCATCCTGAACTCCCTCCCTCCTCCCTCTTGAATCAAGAGGGAGGAGACGGAGGAGGGCGTTCGAGACGGTGCGTCTGAACCTTTCAACCAAATGATCGAGCTCATAAGCTCGATCAAGGAGAAAAAAACACATGAAGACCGAAGATCGGCTGCTCTTGTTGATGATCTTGATCATCCTTTCCTGTTCCGCTTGGTTCTGTTACTACGCAATCAAGTGATCGAGCATAGCTTGATCAAGGAGAAGAAACATGCGAATCGCACATTTGATCATTTCGCTCGTCGTTCTCACCTCGTTCCCCATCGTCGCGTGCGCGATTAAGCCGCACATCGTAGACCCAGTCAAGAAGGGAGAGCCACACATGAGAGTGCAAGAGGACAATCCCACGTTGCCGCATCCTCGCACGAGGACCAGTGCGGCACCGATGCCATCACTCGCCCCCGGAGCGCTCAAGACCATGAAAGATGCGCCATTGGTGCCAGATCCGGGCGCAGTGCCGATCTCTCCACCAGGCGGGATGCCTGTGGGGACACCCGCCGGGCGTGTCAAGGCAAAATAAGAGGTCTCTCGCCCCGACAGAAATAAAACTGTCGGGGCTTTTTGTATCTGTTGACATTCTTCTATGTATCGTATACTACAGATCCGTCCTTTACATTTTGTGGCAGAAAGGATCAGTCATGGGAAAGAAAAATGGATCTGACGACGTCCTTGACGTGCAGCGTGCGAATTTCAACGGTGAACTTTGCGCGTATTTGGCAAGGTTTCAACAGTATCCCGTGTTGAGGGATCACAAGACCTTTCTGCGTCTTTTGGCAGAGCACCGTTTTGCGCCATCAACTGCGGCGCGAAAACGCGCGCATCATCAGCTTGTGTATGGGAATGTCCGTCTCATTGTTCGCTGGGCAAAACTGCTCGCAGACATGGGATTAAGCGTAAGCGATTTGATGCAAGAAGGCGTCATCGGAATTCAGCAAGCGATTGAAACGTTTGATCCGCAGCGCGGGTTACGCTTTAGCACGCATGCGGGATGGCACATTCGTTCATGCCTTTTTCGGGCCATCCAAAATACTGGCGAGAGGTTCCCGTTTCGGATTCCGGCATGGAAGCTTGACGATCTGCGGCTCATTCGGCGGATCATCGCAGAAGAACGCAGTTCGGCACAATCTCCGACAACGCCGGAACACGTGTATGAGCGCGTCCGTCACATCAAAACGAGGCGGGCACAACGCATCACTCTTGAGGGCGTACGCTCGTTGATGGCTCTGAACGCGCAACGATATGACGCGTTGGATACGTTGATCGTACATTCTGGCCCGTCTGTGGAGGAGCGTGTCGAATGTGATCTGTCAGGAAAACGCGTGCGAGCGCTCGTAGAGAAACTTCCTCCAAGGACAATCTTCATTCTCCGGCATCGGTATGGTTTTGATGGAGTGGAAATCTTCACGTTGAAAGAACTTGCTGCAAAGCTTGATCTTTCCTATGAGGGCGTTCGACAGATCGAGATCCAAGCGCTGCGTACGCTACGGCGTGTTCTCGCATCTTCCACGGATTCATCCTCGCGATCAGCTCACTCCACGTAGGGCAGCGTGTATTTCCATGCTGCTCTTTTCATTTCCTACACGTCGATCGTGCGGTGGGTTGACAATCGTCAACACGCTGGGTTATCCTGCCTACACATTCATCATAAAGAACCGCGCCGCCTTAGCTCAGCGGTAGAGCAACTGTTTTGTAAACAGTAGGTCCGCGGTTCGAACCCGCGAGGCGGCTCCACCAAAAAACCTATGTCCCAAGAGACACTCATCAAGCTCGAGTGCACGGAGTGTAAAAAACTCAATTACCACTCGACGAAAAACAAGAAGACGATCAAAGCCCGTCTTGAGCTGAAAAAGTTTTGCAAGACGTGCAAAAAACACACGCCTCATAAAGAGACAAAATAATTGTGTCGCGGTATTCCGATTACCTCACGGCCACCGACATCTACCGGTTTCTTCAGTGTCCGCATTGGCCGTATTATGAACGATTTGCGACGGCGGATGAACAGCGTCTGAAGCGAGAACAGACGGAAAGCGAACGGTTGCGGCTCGAACACGGGATCGCGCATGAGAAGGAGATTGTCGAGAAATTGTTCGCCGGACAACCCATACTCGAACCGCCGCGCAGCACTGATGCTGAAAAGGATTTCGAGGCGACGCTCGCGCTCATGCGGCAGGGCGCACCTCTGATCTACCAAGGGACGCTGACGGATGGTGATTGGACGGGACGCCCCGATCTTCTTGAACGCCACGACGGCGAGAGCCGTTTCGGTTCGTGGTTGTATGTCCCCGTAGACGTAAAATCATCGCACGCGCTTGAAAAATATCAAAGGATCCAGCTCGTTTTTTACGCAACGCTGCTCGAGCGGATCCAAGGACGTTTTCCGTCCGAACCCGCGATCATCAACGCGGATAACGAACGCATTCTGTTTCGAGCCGAGGAGAAAATAACGGAATTACAATCCGTCATCGTGGAGCTTGAACGGATTCGCGCCGGCGAAAAGCCCGAACCGGTTTTGCGTAAATCGTGTCACGACACTGGGGTGTGGGGCGCCGTATGCGAACGGTATGCAAAGTCGCTCCACGATATCGCTCTATTGTATAACGTTGATATTCATAAACTTCGTTCATTGCGTCATCTTGGTGTTCGATCCATTGACGATGCTGCAGATATCGATCCGCAGGCGCTTGACGGTCTCGCAAAAGGACTTCGCGTGCACTCGCTCGAAGTCATCAAACGACAAGCGCAATCGCTCAAAGCGGCATCTGTCATCGTTCGAAAATCCGTCGCGTTGCCTGATTCAGGGCTCGAGATCCATTTTGATATTGAAAGCGATCCGCCGAATGATACGGATTATCTCTACGGCATTCTCACGCGATCGCATGACGGCGATCGCTATCACTCATTCGTCGCCGAACGTCTCGAAGACGAAGGAAAAATGTGGCGCGCATTTCTTGCGTGGATCGAGACGCTTCCTGCCGACTATCACGTCTATCACTATGCGGCGTATGAACGGATGCGGCTCGCGGTGCTTGAAAAGAGATATGGCGGAAGTCAGGGGCTGGATCAATTCAAAACCCGCCTGATCGATCTCAAAGAGATTGTGACTCACTCGATCGTGTTTCCTCTGTACTTTTATGGTCTCAAATACATCTTGCCGTTTCTGGGTTACCACTGGAGAGGTGATGTGAAAGCCGGCGGGCAGTCGGTTGATGTGTTTGAAAAATATCTCGCAACAGGCGAACGCGCGCTCCTCGAGTCGATCATCCGATATAACGAGGAAGACGTGCGCGCGACGGCATTTCTCAAGGACTGGCTCGTTCGTTACGCGCAAGAAATCACGAGCTATGAACATCCGTATCCGTGGGAGAAGAAATAGTCGAAAGTCGATAAAGTCCTGAAAGTCTATTTTCGACTTGTTTCGCGACATGCGATCCATGCCGCAAGAAGCGCCGTGATTGGAACGGTAAAAACGAGTCCGATCGTGCCCGCGAGCGAGCGAATAATTTCGTTGATAACGATGTCAAAGTTGATGAACTTCGCCCACGATCCTCCATGTTGGGAATAGAGAAGGAGCGTCGACAATGACGCGCCGACGTATGCGAAGACGAGCGTATTCGCGAGCGCGCCCATGTGGTCACGCCCCACAACCATGCCAGAATGGAAGAGATTCTTGAATCTCAATCTCGGATTCGCACGCCGCACTTCCATTACGCCGGAGGCGATGGAGACGGCAACGTCTTCGACGACTCCCATCGACGCGATGATGATCCCGGCGAACAGCAGCCCTTGCGGATTGAGCAAGGGATTTTTGTCGAAAAACAGGCGATCTTCGTCCGACGCGAGCCCTGAGAGATGCATCGGACCGGAAAAAAGCGACGCGATGGCATAGGCGACGAGCGCGCCGCCGAGCGTTCCCACGATGGTCACGAAACTTTTTTTATTCCATCCGACGGTGAAAATCGCGGAAATTCCCGTTAAGAGCACTGTGAGTCCGAGTGCGATCGGTACGGGATTGACTCCATGCAGGAAGCTTGGAATGAGAATCCAGCCGATCAGAAGAATCGAGAGGAGAATCGAGAATGTGATTTTTAATCCCTGCCAGCCGGCTAAGAGAACCATCGTAAAAATCCACAGGGCGAGAAGCCAATAGACGGCCGCACGCCGGTCAAACCCCTCGAGGAACATGAGCGGCTCTGTACCCGCTGGATTTGGTTGGAGAAAAATAAGCACCGTGTCTCCTGTGCGCGGATCGAGGTGATACGGGTTTGTCGCGATATCGCTCGAAATAGTTCGCGTCTTTTTCGTGAACGGTCCGGAGAGAAATTGAATTTCGTATGATTGAAGCTGCTGCGCGCCATGTGTCGTTGTTGCAGTCGTTCGCGCTACAGAGAGTACGATCGCGCGTTCGTATGTGCCGTCCAGAGAATGGTTGCCTTCGCTCTCGTTGTTTGGAGACCGTTCCGTGTCGATGGGCAGTGCATCCGCCGCGGGGATCGTCGAGGCAGTTCCCGTCACGGCATTTGACGACGGTTTTTGAAGAATCGCGTGTGATGCGCCCGTCGCCGTTCGTGATTTCCGTACGGCGCCAACCGCATGTGACGTCGTCACAACTGTCGTCACAACCATGATCGCAACACACACGAATAGGAGCACGAAGACGCATCGTTTCATCTCACAATCCTAGCAAATACAGTGGACGGTGAACAGGTGACAGGTTACAGTGAAAATATACTCAACGTATGATCGCGCCACTCTCGCATCTTGGCATCATCATGGATGGCAACCGCCGCTGGGCAAAAGATCGCGGGTTGCATTCGTTTGAGGGGCATCGCGCTGGATATGATCGGGTGATGGAGGTTGCGGAATATTGTTTGAATCGCGGCATTTCAATCTTGAGTGTTTTCGCGTTCTCAACGGAAAATTGGGATCGGACGCAGGAAGAAGTCGGATACCTGATGGATCTTCTCGAGAACGCGCTCACGAAGGAGGTGGATCGCTATGTCGAGCGCGGCATTCGGATTCGTGTTCTTGGGCGTCGCGAGCGTTTGCGCCCATCAATTGTGCGCGCAATCGACGATGCCGAGCGCCGCACCGCATCCAGTACACGCGCAACACTCTGCCTTTGCTTGAATTATGGCGGCAAATCGGAGATCGTCGACGCGTGCCGCCGCATCGTCGCAGACGGCCTCGCGGCGGAGGAGGTGACAGAAGAAGCGCTTCAATCCCGCATGTATTGGCCCGAGATGCCGCCGCCGGATCTCATCATTCGCACGTCTGGGGAAGAGCGGCTCTCCGGATTTCTCACATGGCACGCCGTCTACAGCGAGCTGTATTGGACGCAGAAACACTGGCCTGATTTTGATGAGGAAGAATTGGATCGAGTGCTTGCGGCATACGCGGCGCGGCAACGCAGATTCGGAAAATAGTGCTATCCTTTTTCCGTGCTCACGACCGCACGAGGTCTTTCGCGCAGGACGTCTTCCATGGGCGTTCGTTTTCGCGTTCTCTGCATCGGTCTTTCGATCGTATCGCTCGTGATCATCGTAAAACTTGGTTACCTCCAGATTGCACAGTACGGTTTTTATTCGCTCTATGCGTCAGACCAGCACGAGCTTGGCAAAAAACTTCTCCCAGTTCGCGGACGCATTCTTGTGCGAGATCGGACAGATGGATCTTTGCATCCGCTCGCGACGAACCGCCTCGCGTGGCACATCTACGCCGTACCAAAGGACATGAAAGATCCGATGTCAGTCGCGCACACGCTCGCCGCGGCGCTCGCGCTTGACGATCAGGACACCGTCACAAAACTCACGAGGCGCAAAGACGATCCGTATGAGCTTCTTACAAAGTATGCGTCTGCGGATACCGTCGCGCGCGTGAAAGCGTTGAAGATCGATGGCGTTGGATTCTTTCAAACGACGGCGCGATCGTATCCTGAAAAGGCGATCGGAGGTCAGCTTATCGGATTCGTGGCGGAGACCGCGGAGAGAGGGGTGCGCGGTGAGTATGGGGTGGAAGGGGCGTTTGAAAAAATTCTCGCAGGAACGCCGGGATCAATCGTCGCGGAAGCGGACGCGAGCGGTCGTCGACTCACCTTCGGCCGCACGCAATTGCAGGAAGCTACGAATGGCACAGACATCATTCTCACCATTGACCGTACGATTCAATTCAAAACATGTGAATTGGTGGAGCGCGCTGTTGCGAAGCACGGGGCGGACAGTGGATCGATCGTCATTCTCGAGCCGCACACAGGCGCGATTCTTGCCATGTGTTCGGCGCCGGATTTTGATCCGTCTGACTACCGGCTCGTGAAAGATCTCCAGACGCTCAACAATCGCGTAACTCTTGGCGCGTATGAGCCGGGGTCGGTGTTTAAGCCGTTCACGATGGCGGCTGGCCTCGATGCCGAGAAAATTACGCCGAAGACGACATATGAAGACAAGGGCGTGGAAGAAATTGATTCTTTTAAGATACGCAACTCGGACAAGCAAGCGCACGGTGTGCAGACGATGACGGATGCGCTTGAGAAATCGCTGAACCTTGGCACAATTTTTGTCGAAAGATTACTTGGGAGAGAGCTTTTCAAGTCCTACGTTGAGCGGTTTGGATTCGGAAAAAAGACGGGCGTGGAACTTACGCCGGAAGCAAAAGGAAACGTTTCGTCGCTCGCGAAACAGGGGAGCGTGTTCGGCGCGACGGCATCCTATGGGCAGGGGATCACGATCACGCCGCTCCAGCTCGTGGTCGGTTTCGCGGCGCTTGGAAATGGCGGAAAGCTCCTGCGCCCGTATATCGTGGACGAGTTGGTGAAGCCAGATGGATCACGCAAGCGCACGAAACCGCTCGTCATGGGCCAGCCGATTTCACCGCGCACTTCTCGGCTTATTTCTGGCATGCTTGTGTCCGTCGTCGAGAATGGCCACGGAAAACGCGCAGGGGTACCCGGATATTGGGTTGCGGGAAAAACGGGTACTGCACAGGTGGCGCGAACGAACGGACCAGGATATCAGGACAATGTGAATATCGGGTCGTTCGCCGGATATGCGCCGGCAAGCGATCCGAAATTCGTAATGCTTGTGAAAATCGACCATCCGCGCGACGTGCAATGGGCAGAATCGTCCGCCGCGCCGCTGTTTGGCGAAATGGCAAAGTTTCTGCTGACATATCTCCAAGTGCCGCCTGAACGACCGCTGAAAAGAGAAACGACGCCGACCTCTTCCGTCGTCGCCACGTCAACAACGACAACCCATTAACCATCTCTT
>CAYHYU010000010.1:0-18726 GCA_964360885.1 uncultured Gammaproteobacteria bacterium
GCGATGGTCTCAAGAATCAAGGCGTCCCATGCGTTGGGTGCCGCCGCCCTGATCGGTACCGATCCTCGATTACGTCGCCGCCGATAAAAAGGGGATTGTGACGGAAACGGCCACGGCTACGAGCAAGCGGTGGGTCCAAAACAAGGCGACAAAAGAATCAGGCGCGCTATTGATGAAGCCGGACACATTGGATGGGGTCGTTTATCAAGATGAGTTCGTTCATTTTATTGAGCAGACGTTCCATCCGGCCCTGGCAGAAGGGAAAAAGATCTTCTATTCACTCGATAACGAGCCGTCATCTTGGTCTTCAACGCATGCCTTGTTACATCCCACAAAGGCAACCTACGCCGAAGTAGCGGATCGAACAAGGCGCTTTGGTATAATGATCAAACGACTGGCCCCCGATTCCCTCGTGTTTGGACCCGCCGACGGGGGATTGCATGCATTAGTCACCTTGCACGGCGCCTCCGATGAAGGCAGCCGCGAATTTGTAGATTTCTATCTTGATACAGCAAAGGAGCTGCAAGACACAGAAAAGAAACGGATTATCGACGTCCTCGACATCCACTGGTATCCGGAAGTTCAGGTCAAGGGCAAGTATTTGGTCGATTCAAACGCTGTGCGGGAAAAGCAAAATCCCAACCCATCGAAGGAAGAGATCGAGGCCTGGGTACAAATGCCAAGATCCCTCTGGGATCCCGTCTATATTGAGGGGAGTTCGGTGACCGAAGATCTTTATGGCAAATCAAGGCCCATTCGACTTATCCCCTGGCTCAAGGAAAAAATAGCCGCCCGCTATCCGGGGACCATGATCGCGATCAGCGAATATAATTACGGTGATGGGAGCCATCTCGCCCACGCCCTCGCCACAGCCGACGTCCTGGGGATCTTTGGTCGTGAGGGGTTGTTTGCGGCGAACCACCTCTCCCTGGACTATCCATCCCCGAACTACCTCCCCGGGGCCTTCGCGATGTATCTCGACTATGACGGCAAAGGGAGCGCGGTTGGCGATCTCTCTCTGAAAATTGACAATCCAGATGTTGCGCGGCTCTCCCTCTATGCTATGAAGAGCATGAAAGATCCGAATGTTCTACATATTGTCGCGATCAATAAGGCGGATACGGAAACTCCTCTGAATTTGCAACTCGGCACCTCTGATTACAAAACAGTCAAAAGTTATCGTCTGACATCTGCACATATCAGACCGCAATCCGTAAGCACAGCCACGATCGGCACGGACTTTCTCTCTGATCGCCTGCCATCCTTGAGTGTCACGACGTTTGAAGTCAGGAAGTGAACGTTATCCATGCGCATCGTCACCGACTTTCATCTCCATTCAAAATGGTCTCGCGCGTGCTCAACGGATCTCACACTTCCAAACATTGCGAAGAGCTGCGAGCGCAAGGGGATTCATTTTGTCGGGACAGCGGATGCCTTCCATCCCGCGTGGCAGAAGGACATTGATGAGCTTCTCGAAGATGTTGGGGAGGGTGCGTTTCGTCTGAAAGACGGTTCGTCACCGACCCATTTTTTGCTTTCGACGGAAATCTCGTGCATCTACAAACATGGCGACAAGGTCAGGCGCGTCCATCACATCATCCTTTTTCCGTCGCGTGACGCGCTACACCGACTCACGGCGTCACTCACGGATCGCGGATGCAATCTGAAGAGTGATGGCCGTCCGATCGTCGGTCTTTCGTCGCAAGAACTCTTACAGCTCACGCTTGAAGCGGATCCAGCATGTCTCCTCATTCCGGCACACGCGTGGACGCCATGGTTTTCCGTGTTCGGATCAAAGTCAGGATATGATTCGCTCGAAGAATGTTTTGGCGATCTTGCGTCGCATATCACTGCGATCGAGACGGGCCTTTCATCCGACCCGGCGATGAACTGGCGGGTATCGGCGCTTGATCGCGTATTTCTTGTCTCGAACTCCGACGCACATTCATGTCAGAATCTTGGTCGAGAGGCGAACGTATTTGAGATGAATCAATCGTCATATCATGAACTCCGTCGCATCTTGGTTGAACATGACACGTCGAAATTTTGTGAGACCATCGAATTTTTTCCCGAGGAAGGGAAATATCATGCGGACGGACACGCCTCGTGTCATTTTTGGTGCGAGCCGGAAGAAACAAAGCGACTCAAAGGACTCTGCCCCACATGCGGCAAGCCGCTCACGATCGGCGTCTTGCATCGCATCGCGAATCTTGCGGACAGGCCATCGCATGCGCCACGTCCGTCGAGTGCGGTTCCGTATCGTTCCATTGTTCCGCTTGCGGAACTCGTCGCGGACGTTCTGAAGGTCGGAAAAACATCGCAACGCGTCAAGAAAGCAGTGAAAGAAATTCTCGTGGATGGTCGGACCGAATTCGGCGTGCTCCTCGATCTTTCGGAGTCCGAACTCGTGCGTGCCACAACGTCGGACATCGTTGAATCCATTCTCAACATGCGGCAAGGGAAGGTGGACATCCGCCCAGGATATGATGGCGTGTATGGCGTCGTGAAAGCGAAAGGAACGATACGAGCGCAACAGACGCTTCGGGTATAAAAAACGAACAATAAAAATCCCCCGAAGCATGTCCTCGGAGGATTTCCTCCTTGAAGGTTCGAAAAGAAAAATTACTTCTTTTTTTTTGTCGCCTTCTTTTTTGTCGCTTTCTTTTTTGCCATGTAAATCACCTTCCTTTCTTTGTTACTCGCCCCGGCGTGATGTCGGAGTCGATGTCGCCCCGATGTACGTCGGGGTCGAACATACAAAAAGTATAGCACACATTTGTGAAGTCAAGAGGAAAGAAAAAGTTTGTCAAGAGTTTGTCAACTCTTTACACCATAGGCAATCCATGATACGTTGATATCGGATAAAACGTGCGAAGGTCCGCCACGTGGTCGAGGGTTAGGGTCATGCGCAAACGGTATCCGCGTTAATTCATTTACTGTTTGTCGCATGCCTACCAAGCTGTTTGTCGGCGGCATCCCATTCCGCACGTCGGATGAGGAGCTCCGTCAATTCTTTGTTCCGGCCGGCGAGGTCGTATCGGTATTCATCCCGATGGACCGTATGTCCGGTCGCCCGCGCGGCTTTGCCTTCGTTGAGATGGCAGATGACGCAGGTGCGGAAAAGGCGATCTCGATGTTTAACGACACCGATATGGGTGGTCGGAAGATCGTGGTCAACAAAGCGCGTCCTATGGAGGAACGCGCTCCGCGATCGTAACGCAAAAAACAAAACCCCGCTGGATGGCGGGGTTTTGTTTTACCTTCAAAAAAATTAACAACGAGGCAAGGAAATCGTATCTCCAGAGTGGAATAGAAGCAATCCGTCTTTCTCAAGCCGTTTCACCATATTTCGGATCCAATCAAGATCGGCCACGGGATCGTATGTGTCGTCCACGCGATATCCGATGGTCGAGAGCCGTGTCTTTCCATGGACGCGGATCCACGTAAGAATACGGCCGCGGTAGATGCGATCCGGATATTTTTTTTCTGCGTGTCGCGACTCGACGATGCGCGTTTGCTGTTGTTGCTTCGCACGCCGTCGAAGCGTCGCCGCGAGCCGATCGGGAAGGAAGAATTTTCGTGCCATGCAGACGCGCACAAGCGGACACGCTTCGCATCGCGGGATGCGCGAAAGGCACACCATCGCTCCGAGATCCATCATTGCATGTGGTATCTCCCAGTGCGCGCCATGAATGGGGAGAATGCGATTGAGCGCTCTACGGATCCGCGCATCATCGGAAAGATGCGGGTAGGGAACTCCAAGGAGCACGCGTCCGGCAACTCGTCGAACATTCGTGTCAATGACGATCGCACGCTCATGATTCACGAATTCTGCGAGCGCCGCGGCCATGTATGGACCCACGCCCTTCAGTCGCCGCCAGTCGTGTGCGGTCGTCGGAATGCCGTCACGCATCACTTGTCGCGCCGCATCTCTCGCGGCGATCACGCGGCGATTATATCCCAGCCCCGCCCACGAGATCACAAGTGCTCGCGTTCGAGCGCCGGCGAGTTTCTTCCAAGAAGGAAATCGCCGAAGCCATGCGCGATATTTCGGTATCACGCGGTCTACGCGCGTTTGTTGGAGCATGAGCTCCGAGATGAAAATTCGATACGCATTCCGCCTCTTCCGCCACGGCAGATCGCGTCCATTACGCCGGTACCATGCGAGAAGCCGGGAAAAGAGCGTCATTCGGCAAAATCAAGTGTCGCGAGCGTTGCAAGGATCATGGTCTCTGTGCCACCCTGCGGCGTTTTGGCCCAGATGAGATGCGATGTGCGACCATCTTTGCGGACACGCAGTACGAAGAGCGCGTTCGTTGAGTTCGGCAACGATCCGCGCACGCCGAGCAGAAGATGGCCGCTCACGAGATACGATACGGCCTTCGAATCCGCGAGATTCGCCCGAAGTTCCGCATCACGCCGCTCGTCAAATGGCGTGATCGACATCCATCGCGTATCCGATGGAGATGCGACGCCGTTCGGCGCCGCGGAAATCGTGAGCGCCTCCGTATCATTCAGTTCGATGGAGCTTGTTGCTGGTATTTTGCATGAGACGCCAAGCGGCACATTGATCGTCTGCTTCCATCCGCGGATCGCGCCCGCGCGCGGTACAAGCGGTGTCGCCGTTCGCATGAGGTCGCGTTCTTCCTGCAGCGCCGAAATTACTTTTTGCGTCTTTGCGATCTCCGCATTCGCGGCCGCAACCTTCTGATTTGCCTCTTCAACGGCGTGCCGACTTCGTTCGTCTGCGGCGGCGGCATCCGTGCGGGAATGTGTCACAAGTTCCGCAAGCCGCGCGCGGTCGTCATTCGCTTTTTTGAGGAAGACGAACATTCCGCCGCCCACGGCGATCGCGCCGAGCAGGATCGAAAGGATCACGGAGGAAAATTTGCGCATACCATCGCAATCTTACACATTACGCACGAAGTCATGAAGACGTCGCGTGGCTTCGAGCAGCGCCTCCTCGCGCGTCGTCAGCGTGCCCGCATCGCGAAGTTTTTCGATGTGTGCGATGAGTTTCCCCATAGACGGTCCAGGCGTCATGCCCAGCGCAAGAAGATCACGCCCTTGGATGAGCGGCTGTGTCGGCGCTTCGTCGAGCCGATAGCGTTGTACGGTCTCGGCGAGAAGATTTCCATGGGCGTACGGTTCGGTCGACGATCCCGGGATTCCGCGTCCGCGATAATCCGCTTCAGACGCGGCAACAAGCACGCACCAGGAAGTCGGGTGGATGCGTTTGAGGAGTTTTCGTATTGCGTTTGCGTACGTCGTGTCCGTGAGCGCGCCGTTTTCGCGTTGAATGGAGAGCATGCCTGGTTTCAGATGGTCTTTCACAATCGCGACCGCCGCGTGAAGAATATGATCGCCGAACGAGAGCCGACCGAGCAGCGTTTGTGTCGGCTCGACCCCCGCTTCTTCGTGTCCTCGAGATCTGATACGACCCTCGAGATGCGCCGTCGTCGCGGGCTTGCCAACATCATGACAGAGCGCTCCGATCATGACTTCGAGTTTTTCTTCCGCGGAGAATGTTCGCGCCGGATCGCGGATGATCTTCGCGGCTTCATCGATGACCATGAGCGTGTGCGTCCACACGTCGCCCTCCGGATGCCATTCCGCTTCCTGTTCACATCCGATGAGCGCCTGAAGCTCCGAATAGTCGCGTTCAATGATCCCAAGTTCGCGTGCGAGCGCAAAGCCGATCGACGGTTTTTGTGCCTTGAGAAGAAGCTTGCGGAGCTCTTCTGTGACGCGTTCGGGCGCAAGCTCCGTGAGATCGCCGCGCGCGACCATTTCTCGCAGGAGCTCATGGCTCTTCGGCTCGACCGTCATCTCCATCCGCGCCGCGAGTTGGAGTGCGCGATACACGCGGAGCGGATCATCTTGAAAGCGTTCCGCATCCGTGACGCGAAGAATCCGATCGCGGAGGTCTTGAAGTCCTCCGAATGGATCAATCAGTTCGCCCGTAAGCGGATCGGCCGCGAGCGCGTTCCATGTAAAATCGCGTCGCCGTGCGGCATCTTCTAACGTCATTCCGGGGTCGCTTGTGACCGCGAACCCTTTATGTCCGCGTCCCGTCTTCGACTCCCGGCGGGGGATCGACACGTCGAATTCCACATCCTCGCCGAGATGTATTTTGAGGATGCCGAATGAACGACCGACCGTATTCACGACTCCCGGGTAGAGTTGATGGAGAATCTCCTCGAGACGTTCGGGCGACACGCCATATACTTCGATATCGATATCTTTCGGGTGCCCGCCGAGAATCGTGTCGCGCACAAAGCCGCCTACAATGAAAGCGCGCGGCGTGACATCGGCGTATTTCGCATCCTGCGGCGTTGCACGAATACTCGTCGCGAGTCGATGTGCGACCTCAATCAACCGCGGTTCTTGCGAGAAAAGCTTATCGCGAAAATCTTGCGTGTCCATGCGCTCGTGTGTTCGTGACTGTAGCATTTCCTGTGTCATCAGAAAAACGGTAGCAGAAAGACGGTTGACGAGGAACACGTTTCCGCATATACTCGCGCCACATGGGCCGATAGCTCAGTTGGTAGAGCACCGCCTTTGCAAGGCGGGGGTCTGGGGTTCGAATCCCCATCGGTCCACCATGTCAAAATAGCGACAGAGAGGTTGAGAAAAATTGCTCAATTCATGAAACAAATCCCGTCATTTTGCCGCCGAATTTTTTTGCCCAAGAACTCCTGACAAAATAAGTTGATTGGCGAAGATCAACAGAATACGGGCACGCGAGCCCATCTCTTGACGTGCATGGCATCATTTGCTACTGTCCGTGTGCTCGGAAAGGAGATAAACCTGAACGGTGATCTCCACGATCACACAAAACGGAATCTTTACAACTCAAGGAGGCTCACATGCATCCGTATTTCGTTTTGATGGCTGCCATACTCTTCGCATGTCTAGGGCTTTCCATAGGTCTCAACGCCAAAACGCTGGAGATTAAGCCCAAATATCCCTTGAAAAAGGTTGCCGCGCTATCGTTTTTTCTAGGGGTCATCTACCTCTGCGTTCATCCGCTCTTCGTCGAGTATGCGGATAAATCTTTGCCGGCTGGCGTCGTTGTTTCGTTCGACCGCAACGGAAAAGTCGAGAGCGTTTCTCGCACGGCAGTTTGGTGTTGGAGCCGGTGCGCCAATATGGTGAGATATTCCAAGGCCACGGGGAGCGTGTCGCCGATCACAGAAAACCCAAAGCTTCGCAAGCTGACGTATGAACTCAAGGTTTCTGTCTTCGATTTCGACCGCTTCTTTGGCACGATCGGGATCAAGGCCGGTAGTTCTGGCGAGACCCACGAAGGGACGGACGAGAAGAACGTAAATGAGTTTAGGATCAATGGAGCTGTCACCTACCAGATCTACGAATTCAATAACGCGTATTTGCAGGAACTCGCGAAGTTCTACAACCCGCAAGACGCGGCGCAGCGCGAGAAGCTCGATGCTCTCGTGAAGAGTTATTTCAACCCGCGGCTCGAGGCGAAGGGAATCAAGATCGAGAAGGTCGTTAGCTTCACGGTCGAGTAGCTCTTTGCCGACTCAACACGGCGATAACATGCACATGTTGTCGCTTTTCTATTTTGCCGAGTTCAGCGGGGGTTTGCCGGAGAGGACGGCAATGATGTTTTTTGCCGCGACAATGCTCATCGCCTCGCGCGCTTCGATCGTCGCGCTCGCGATATGAGGAGTTAGGATCACGTTCGGAAATTGTTTGAGTTCGAGATTGTCCGTCACGTCGCAATCAATTGCTGGTTCGCATTCAAACACATCGAGCGCGGCTCCCGCAATCCGTTTCATTTTGAGCGCGCGCAGAAGCGCCTTTTCATCTACGATGGGTCCGCGCGCCGTGTTGATGAGAAACGCGGTTTTTTTCATGAGAGAAAATTCGTTGGTCGAAATGAGGTGACGCGTCGATGGGAGAAGAGGAACGTGAAGCGATACGACATCCGAATTCTCGAGAAGTTTTGTCATGGAAACACGCGTTGCCCCCAAGTCCTTTTCGAGATCCGGATTCGATCGCGTATCCGAGTACACAAGTTTCATGCCAAATCCCTTCACCCCGCGCCGCGCTGCGGACGCTCCAATGCGACCGGCGCCGATGATGCCGAGCGTTTTTTTTGCAAGCGTTGTGCCGATGAATTGCGTTGGCGACCAACCTGCGTATTTTTCTGCTTTCGCGAACACGTCCGCTTCGGGAATGCGCCTCGCGAGCGAAAGGATGAGCGCAAACGTGTGCTCCGCGACCGCTTCGTTCACCTCGTCATGCGGCGTATTCGTCACGACGATCTTTCGTTGCCGTGCCGCGGCAAGATCCACGTTGTCAAAGCCGACGGCGTAGTTTGCAACGACCTTCAGTTGAGGTCCGGCCGCGTTAAACACCTCGCCGTCAATCCGGTCTGTCAGCAACGAGAGGAGCGCAGCGCATCCCTTGACGTTCGCAAGTAGGTTTTTGCGTGGGATGATCCTGTCTTTCGGATAAATCTCCACGCGGTACCCTTGTGCTCGAAGTAGTTCCAATCCAGCGTCTTGGATCATGCGAGTGACGTAGACGAATGAGCCACGCATATTATGTGGATGTGATGTGGACGCGCGCGAGGCCACGAGCGGATGGATATGCTTGTACAATACCTGTCTGTGCCCCCATGTGGCGCACGACGGAAAACGCATTCAGCGTGCCGACGCGCAGCGCGGTCGAAATATCGCCGTCTGTCATGAGCGACGCAACACACCCACTCCCAAAAGCATCGCCCGCGCCTGTCGTGTTTACAACCTTCCCTTTCATCGCTGCCACATGCCATGTGACGCCGCGGGCAGTGGCAGATGCGCCGCGACTGCCGTCTGTGATGACGAGAACGCGGCGCGGGAGTGACCCGAGCGTCTTACACATACAGGAAAGATCGCGCGGCGAGCAGTCGGAGAGTTCGGCAGCTTCCTCGCGGTTCAAGATGAGAACATCCGTCTGCAACAAGAGTGGAAGGAGCTTTTTCCGCCCGAATGCGATTTCGAGATTTCCGGGGTTCCATGCAACGCGCGCGAGCGATGTTCGTGCGTGCGCGAAGACATCCTGAATGAGCGCGAGCTTGCCCGCGACGCTTGTGAAGTAGATCCATCGCGAGCGGAGCGCCTGCCAGTCAATCGTTCTCCGATCGAGATGCGCGGAGGCGCCGCGCGCGACGAGGATCGCGCGGTTTCCTGTTCCCGCGACGAGAATGATGGAGTAGGCCGTACGGTGCGCCATCGTCCGTTGCACGCCTCGCGTATCGATCTTCTCCGCTTTGAGCTGCGTAAGAATCTCGCGTCCTCCTGTATCGTCGCCCACGCAAGACACGCAGGCCGTTTTGAGTCCGAATCGGCGAAATGTCACGGCAGCGTTCGTGGCCCCTCCACCTGTTTCGAATACGAGTTCGTCTATCGGGATTTTTGCGCCGAGCGGCAAGCAGGCATTCCATCCGTCCGGCGCGCTGTCAGACGGAACGTTTTGGAAGCGTTTGCTGCGCACGAATATATCACGAGTCGCAGCGCCGATCGTCACAACGTCAAACATAAGGACAGGATAGCGTATTCCTGTCGCACGTCAAAGTTTTTGTCTGTCTATCTATCTCTTGACACTCATGTCAGGATTTATTAAAATGTTAATAACGATATGAACACGACCATTTCTTTTTCCATTCCGGTGAAAGCAGCCAAGCGGACGCGTCGGTTGGCGCGTACGCGCGGGTTTCGGAGCGTCAGCCAATATATGCGTTATCTTGTTTTCTCTCATGACACGGATGAGATGATCAGCGAAGATGAACTTGTGCGACGTTTGCGCTCGGCGGATCGAGAAGATCGAGAGGGAACGCTGCTTTCGGCGGATTCCATCACGAATCTTCTGAAAAAATATGGCTAACGTATGCTGATCAAAAAAATCCACTACACAACGGATTTTTTGAAAGCATTACAACGCATCGACCCATCATTCATCCCGCGAATCAAAAAAACGGAAACGCTTTTTCGATCAAATCCGCTGCATTCATCGTTGCGTTTGCATCAACTCCATGGGAAGCTGGAAGGGGCATGGTCTATTTCCGTCACCGGGAGCATGCGCATGATCTTTAAACGAAAAGACAACGGAGAAATTATTTTTGTGTCCATCGGTCATCATGAAATTTACCGATCCCTATGAAACACGTGTTTTGTGCGGCAGCCATCTTTATCGGGTGTTTTTGGATTCAGCCCGTTCTCGCAGCTGAAATCATCTCGAATTTCGACGTTCGGGCTACGCTCGACGCGAATCGTCATCTCGCGATTGAAGAAACGATCACATACGACTTTGGTGGCGACGCTCGCTACGGCATGATTCGAACGATTCCTGTCACGTACCGTCGCGACGGAAGCACATATCGTCTTCGTCTCTCGATCGAGAACGTTACGCGTGACGGCGCACAGGAGACGTATGAGACGAAAAATGAGAGTGGACGGCTCAAGATAAAAATCGGAAGTGCGGATCGGACAATGATAGGAAGCCACGTCTATCGCATTCGGTATTCCACGGATCGTGCGATTAATTTTTTTCCGGATGGGCACAGCGAGCTCTATTGGAACGTCACGGGAAACGAGCGGCCCATCGCGATCGAGCGTGCGTCGTTTACGCTCGCGCCTCTGGTCGGCATGACGTATACGAACGTCTCTTCAACGTGCTTTATCGGCGAATTCGGTTCGACGGAACGGATGTGCGCCATCGCAACGTCTCGCGACGGCTTGACCATACAGTCGTCGCGTATCTTGCTCCCAAGCGAAGGTCTGACGGTCGTGTTCGGTTTTCCACAAGGCGTCATCAAGACGCTCTCGCCCATCGAGAAATTTTGGCGGATGTTGAGTGACAACGGCGTGCTTTTTTTCCCGCTTGCGGCGTTCATCGTGATGTCGTGGCTCTGGTGGACGAAAGGACGCGATCCGAAGCGTGTCACGGTGATTCCGGAATATGATCCGCCTCGCACATTCTTGCCGGCAATCATCGGCTCCGCGATTACGAACGGCGATGTGCCGCCGAAAACTGTAACTGCGACGATCATCGACCTCGCGCGGCGCGGATATCTCAAAATCCGCTTTGGGGAAGAGAAACAGCTATTCGGTACGAAGCAGACGTTCACGTTTATAAAAAGAAAATCCACGGATGATTCCCTTGCTCCATACGAGTCGCGGATTCTTGACGGACTGTTTGATGGCGGCGACGAGCAGACGATCGAGGGCTTGAAGGCGCAGGAGTTCTACGACGACGTGAAGGTGTTTACGGAAGACGTCGAGAAGGAGATCGATCGGATGAAGATTTTTATCGCGAATCCGAATCGCATTCGCGGCGCGTATTTCGTCGTCGCGCTCGTTGTCGGATGGCTCTTGTATGTCACAGTTACGACGACACCGCTCGCGACGGCGTCCGCCATCTTTACAGGGTGTCTGATCGCGGGTTTCGGTGTCTTCATGCCACGTCGCACACGTGATGGCGTGAAACTTCTCGCGGAGATTGAAGGATTCAAATGGTTCCTTTCCGTTACGGAAAAAGATCGGCTCGCGTTTACCGACGCGCCAGAGCGCACGCCGGAGCAATTTCAAAAATTTTTGCCGTACGCGATTGCGCTCGGGGTCGAAGAACAATGGGCAAAGCAATTCGCGTCACTCACAATCCCGCCGCCCAGTTGGGCCGAAGGCAATCTTTCTGGATTTACCGCGCTCTGGCTCATTGCAAATCTCGACATGATGCATGATGCGGCGAAATCAGCGGCGTATGCCGCTCCCTCGCAAGCCGGTTCCGGCGGATCAGGATTTTCTGGCGGAGGTTCCGGCGGGGGATTTGGCGGCGGCGGAGTAGGATCCTGGTAGGAGCACATCACCGAGCCCGTCCCGCGCTTCCAAACAGTTTCATTTTTCGCATCGCGACTTCGCGCATGAGGAGCGTTGATCGCTCAAGAAGTTTGCGCGGATCAATCACCTTCGGCAGATCATCCACGCTTTCGCGAATGCCGGCCGTGAAGGCTATCCGGAGATCCGTGTCAATGTTGATTTTTGCGACGCCAAGCCGGATCGCGGCTTTGATATCTTGATCGAGCACGCCGCGCGCCTCGCCAAGTTTCGCGCCATGGAGTTCTGCGAGTTTCACGAGATCCTCGCGCACGCCTGAAGCGCCGTGGAGCACAAGCGGGATGCGCACGAGCTTCGCGATTTTTTTCAGACGATTCAAATCAAGATGCGTCTTGCCCGTAAATTTGTACGCGCCGTGCGAGGTTCCGATCGCAATCGCGAGCGCATCACATTTCGTATCTCGAACGAATTTCCTGGCTTCATCTGGGTTTGTCAGATGCGCATCTTTCTCCTCGACGCTCACAAAGTCCTCAATGCCCGCAAGCGTGCCAATCTCGGCTTCGACGGACACACCCTTGGCGTGCGCCATCTTGACGACGCTCTTCGTCAGTGCAACATTTTTCGCGTACGGGAACGCCGAGCCATCAAACATGACGCTGGTATATCCGTGCGCGATCGCGAGTTTCACATAGCGGATGTCTTTTCCATGATCCAAATGCATCGCAACGGGAATCTTTCCGCTCGCCGCGACGCGGATCATCGCCGCAAGATACTCGATTCCCGCATACTCGATCGCGCCTTCTGACGTTTGCAGGATCACGGGCGAGCGCATTTTTTCGGCTGCGGAGATGATTGCCTTGATCGCCTCGAGATTGTTCACGTTCATCGCGGGAATGGCATAGCCCTTCGCGCGAGCTTGGGCGAGGAGTTTTTTTGTCGTGACAAGCATACAAAGAAGATGGCAGTTAGCAGATGGCAAATGGGAGAGTCATTTACAATTGACGTTGCGGTTGAATTTTTTTGAATTTTTTTAGCACGCGGTTCATTCGCACTTTTGTGAGCAATCCTTTTTGCGGGCCGATTTCTTGGATCACGCTCCAGCTATTTGCCGTTCCACATCGAAGCGCGTGCGGCAGCCCGTTTCTCGTTAAGAGAGCAACCGTCACTCCGGTCGCGAAGCTATCACCCGCGCCCGTCGGCTCGATCGGCGTCACTGGGAACACGGGCATGTGCCAATGTGCTGTGCCGTCGTAGGCGTCTGCTCCGTTTCCTCCGTCGGTGATGATGACGGTTTGTGCGCCGTGAGCATACAACGATTCAAGGAGATGCCGAATCGGACGGCTGCCGTCGCCCAATAGGTGATGTGCCTCATCCTTGTTGAGAATAAAGAGAAAGCTTTGTGCGAGAAGCGGTTTCAGTTTTTCGAGTCCACCGAGAATGTGCGTCGTGCCGGGTTGAAACACGAAACGCGTTTCCGGATGGCGTTTCAGTTCTTGCGCCAGCATCCGATCAAGCCGATCATGGGAAGCGCCGACAGCCGAATAGTAGATACACGTCGTTGATGGAAGCTTCGGGAGGCGATAGGCGCGCGGTTGGAAATTCACGAGCTGCGTGCGTTCGCCCTTGAATACGAGGATTGTCGCTTCGCTCGTTGGATGCTTTCGATCCACCTGGAGAAATCGTAGGTTGACACGATCGTCCGTCAGCGCTTCCGTGATGTGATGACCAGCGCGATCATCACCGATCCATGTCACGAGCGACGTACGAAGGCCGAGTCGTGAAGCTCCTACGGCCGCATTTGCGGAATTGCCAGCTGCCGGCACTTTGACAATGTGCCTGACAGGGATTTTTGCGGAAAAATCAAGACACAGGAGGCAGCGGTCTTTATGGAGTGAGCAGCTCACGGACGCTTCATCGAGCAGATAAAAAACATCTCGGAGCGATTCGCCGATCGCGATGAGGTCGAAGGTCATATGTAGTGGATAGGATAGCAAACGCGCGGTCATTGACAAACGCCCGGAATCTTGGTAGAATGATGTACGTCTTTTCGCAACAGGAGGAAAAAGGGATGAACACTCATTCATTCGTTTGTGAAGTCGCTGAACATCTTGACGTACACATTGGAGGTACATGCGTCGTATCGCTCGTGTCGCACTCTCTCAAGGATTGGCCGAAGCGCATCAAACCCGTTGATGCGCATATCGCACTCGTCCGCGTGCTGTACGAAATCCTTTCGCCCGAGTGCGCCCACGATCTCGTTCCGCGGGAGATCATTCATGATCCGTCAGCGCTCGCAGCCCAAATCTACGTGGCCGTGAGCCGTCGAAAAATCGGCTCGCCTCGACAGATCGCAGCGTGGCAAAGCTCGCCTGCGTTCCGTGATGCGCTCTGCGCTGCATTCCAGAAATTCGTAGACATGCTTCTGAATGGGTTCGACAGCGCACGCCTTGCGCATCACGAATGCAAGCTCAAGACCTTACGCACGGATCTGCAACGTGTGCGCGACGAAGTCACTCGTCAGGCGAAAGATGATGCAGGTTCTCCGATGGTCACATGGGGGATGCTCATGTCAAACGTCAGTCGCGTTCTCTGCCTTGCGCAAGGACTTCTCCGCGTGCCAGCAGATGTGCGTCTGGTACGCCTGCAGGAAATTATCAGAGATGCGACGCGTGCACAAAGTGCAATCGCAGATGTCGAGTCGCTCGATCGGATCGTGCGGAAGTGCACGGCTCCAGATCTGCTCAATTGATCAGATCTCCATGTTCATTTCACGTCTTGCGACGGTCCTCATGGCCGTCGTTTTTCTTTTTCGTTTCATGGCTTTGCGTGCCGCCTTCAGAATGTCTTTCGCCTTCATTCCGTATTTTTCGAGAAGTTCGTCCGGCTCGCCGGATTCGCCGAATGTGTTTTGCATGCCGATCATCTCGATCGGCGCCGGGAAATATCGTCCCAAGCACTCCGCAACTGCGCCGCCGAGACCTCCGATGATCTGATGTTCCTCAACGGTGACGCAGCATCCTGTCTTTTTGACGCTTTTGACGAGCGCCGCATCGTCAAAGGGTTTGAGCGTATGACAATTAAGCACCTCGGCGCGAATCCCATCGCGTTCAAGATCGCGCGCTGCGATGAGCGCCTCATAGAGCAATGGACCGCATGCCGCGATCGTCACATCTTTGCCTGTGTAGGCAATGTAGGATTTTCCGATCTTGAACGGCGTTTTTTGTGTGGTGATGACCGGCGTCTTTTCGCGCGCAAAGCGAAAATAACAGGGTCCAACATGCGCCGCGATCGCATGCGTGGCCTTTCGCGTTTCCTCCGCATCGCACGGTACGACAACCGTCAAATTTGGCAATACGCGAGTGATGGCAATATCCTCTAACGCTTGATGGGTTGCGCCGTCTGGCCCGACGGAGATCCCCGCATGCGCGCCCGCGACTTTCACATTCGCGCCTCCATAACACACCGAGACGCGTAATTGATCCCAGTTTCGTCCCGGAACAAATACGGCATACGATGACACGAACGGGATTTTGCCCGCGAAGGCCATGCCCGCTGCGACCCCCATCATATTTTGTTCCGCGACCCCGCATTCGACAAAGCGTTCCGGATATTTTTTCCAGAAGGCGAGTACCCTCGTTGATTCTGCGAGGTCACCCGTGAGCACGACGACGTTCGGGTTTGATCCGCCAAGTTCTATGAGCGCCTCGCCGTAGCCGTTTCGCGTCGGGATTTTTTCGACTGATGGGTCGAAGATATTGGGGTTGAGATGAAGAGAGGGATTCAACATGACCGTAGTATATGGCGGATGTCACATACTTGACAAAATGGCTCTTTATATGTTATCTTATTTCGTTCAGACTACGGTGCTGGACCTTACAATTTCAAGTGCTTACTTAGATCAACGGCAAGCCTGGGATCTTCCGCATGGTGCGGAGGATGAGAGGTGAGCCAGAGAGAGGAGAGTGTCATGGGAAAGAACGTCAATTTCGCGAAGCTTCGTCGTGGTCTCGGTGACGAGTTCATGCTGGCCTGCAAGCGGGTCGATCCGCCGGTCGAGGCTCTCCATCGTCTCGTGACCCCGCAAGGGCACGGCACGATGGACGAGATGGTGCGACTCGCGGTCGCAGCCTGGCTCGCGGAGCAGCCGCAACCGTCCGACGCTGGGCATCCGGTGGGTGATCATCCGTACCGCAACACTCCGACGAACCGCGTCGAGCTGCCTGCCGAGCACTATCGTGTGCGCGTCACCTACGCTCCGCTCCCGTCCCTCGAGGCTCTGAAGGCGGAGTTCGGCCAGAACAACGTCTCGGATATCTTCGACGGGCGGCCGTTCGAGCTTCACTCCTCCTGCGCCGACATGGACAAGACGCCCGGTGATCGGATCTTCTACATGCACAACGTCGGCCGTAAATGGAGGGGAGAAGAGCGGATCGCTTGGGGCCTCAAGCAGCGCAGCGCCGTGGCTCCCAACGGCTACCGTCCAGCGATCCCCGAAGAGGAGTACGAGTTCCAGAAGGCTCACCCCGAGCTCGTGGACTACGTCGCTCTTGGCTCGTCCGCGATGCGCGACGAGTACGGGTGTTGCGCCACGCTGTGGGGCCGCGACGGTCAGCGGATCTTCGGCGGCGGCAGGATCGGCAACGAGTTCGATGCCAGGTTTCGGGTCCTGTTCGTCAGCAAGTAAGCACTTGTCCCGACAAACCCGCGCAGCGGGTTGTCGGGATCCCGATCGCCATATCCTAAATTGGCGCATCGGGAGACACTCGGTCCCTTGGCCCTTAAAAAAGGCGCTTGGGACCTTGGGCCATTTGCTCTGGATCCTGTCCCGGTGCCCCGCAAGCTTGCGGGGCGCTGGGCAGGGTCGCTTTAAATTCATTCATGTTCGCTCGCAATCTGTCCGCCGAGCGTGCGGAGTTCCGCGAGTGCGATGCGACCTTCCTCTTCGTTTGGCGGCTTGCCATGCCACTCATACTTGTTCTCCATAAAATCCACGCCTTTGCCCGGGATTGTGTGGCAAATGATCGCGGTCGGATTTTCGTAGATTGCGCGCGCGCGATCGGCGGCGTCGATCGCTTCCTTGATATTATGACCGTCGATCTCAATCACGCTCCAGTTGAATGCGCGAAATTTATCCGCGAGCGGTTCGAGCGGCAAGATGTTTTCCGTGAAACCGTCGATCTGGATATTGTTGCGATCAATGAATGCCGTGACTTCTCGCAGATCATGTTTGCCTGCAAGCAGGATCGCTTCCCACGTTTGCCCTTCGTCAAGCTCCCCGTCGCTCATGAGGCACCATGTGTGCCAAGTTGGAAGGGGCACGGCGCGCCGTGCCCGTACAATGTCCGTATCGTTCCATCGTGCATTCATTCGCGACGCAAGTGCCATGCCAACGGCTTGGGAGAGACCTTGGCCGAGCGGTCCGCCGGAGGTTTCGATTGGGAGGTCGGGATGGGAATGGTTGTTCGAATGACCTTGCAAGCGTGTTCCGAGTTTCCGAAGCGTTTTGAGTTCAGATCGTGGAAAATATCCGCGATTCGCAAGCGTTGCGTAGAGCGCCGGGCAAATGTGTGCGTTTGAAAGCACAATGCGATCACGGTCTTCCGCACCGCGTGTTTTTGGCGTGATGTTCGCGATCTCAAAATAGAGCGCCGTGAACACGTCCGCCATGCCCAAGGGCCCGGCGCTGTGTCCGCTTTTCGCCGCAAGCAATGACGTGATGATGTCTTGGCGGATTTGATTGGCGATTTTTTCGAGTTCACGAAGACGCGAAGGTGTGAGCATACGCACTCATCTTTCGCGCGAGCTGACGGAGACGGTCGCCGATTCGGAAGCCGTTCCCATGTTCCCTTTTGTATCGCTTGCGCGTCCACTGAAGGCGAGAACACTCCCACCCGTGTTCCATGGTCCGGTGGTTGTCGTGCACGGAGCCGCACCGTCGCAACGTTTCAGAACGACGCCGTCTTTCATCACTTCGATCCATGAAATTCCGTCATTGTCCGTTGCGCTCACGGTGACATCAACCGTTTCACCTGTATAGATAGTCGATTTTGCCGTTGCGACCGCGATACCGGGAAGATCATTTGCTCCGATCGTAATCGTGACGGTTTTTGATGAGTACGTTCGTCCGAAATTATCGAGAACTTTGGCAAATACGGCATGAGACGACCCGTGTGCGCCGATGAGCGCATCGCTCCATTGGCATTGCCGTGTCCCGCCCGTGCATCCTTTGACGAGGATTCCGTCAACGAAAATATCAATGCGATTGATCGCGATGCTTGCATCCGCCGTTGCGATTGCCGATGCCTGTTGGCCGGACAGAACCATGGATTGCCCGACGCGGATCGACACGAGCGAAGATTCGTTCGCTTGAACCGTGAGCGTGAGCGTATTCGAAAGGATGCCCGTTGACAGCTTCGTTACGCGAGCTTCCGCGACATAACTCGAACGACTGCCGCTCGTGGGAATCAGCGCATCTGCCGAACAGGAGATTGCTCCACAAGATTTTACGAGCGTGCCATCGAAGAGGATTTCGATTTTCGAGATCGCATCCCCGCCCGAGTAGTAGGCCAAGAGCGTCACGACATCGCCTCCCTGCACCGTTGCGTGAGAAGATGTGAACGAGAATGGCGTTGTTGAGGTTGTCGCGGGAGTCGTTGATGTCGCCACAGGAGATTGTGTTGTTGTCGAAGTTGAAGGAAGCGGCGGTGCAACCATGGGAACCATTCTCTTATCAAAGTGGATATCTCTCGCTGTCAGAGTTTCAAGAGAAGGAGAAAAATCAGCTGTGCTCGTGATATCTGCTCCAACGGTGTAGTTCACGAAGAAGGTATCGGGAATGTCATCCACTTTTTTGTTCCAATCAACGCCATACAAGGCCTTG
>CAYHYU010000011.1:0-18512 GCA_964360885.1 uncultured Gammaproteobacteria bacterium
TTTTTTGTTTTTCTTGTCTCATGTCGCCGAGCGTCGTAGGATGACTCGTATGATCTCCGCATCCGTCCGCGTACAGAACCACTCGCTCCCAGATGCTCCGGGCGTGTATCTCATGAAGGACGCCGCAGGCCGCGTCATCTACGTCGGGAAAGCGACGTCGATCAAATGTCGTGTCGCTTCGTATTTTCAGGGAACAGACGGCAGGCCTCAGATCGCAGACATGATCTCACAGATCCATGCGATCGATTGTATCGAAAAACCTACGGTCATCGAGGCGCTGATTCTCGAAGCGAATCTCATCAAATATTATTGGCCGAAATATAACGTGATGCAAAAAGACAATAAGAGTTTTTTGTATCTCGTGATCACGAAAGAAGATTTTCCAAAACCACTCCTCGTTCGCGGAACGCAACTCGACGAAGAGAGTCACAAAAAATACAAAGCGATTTTTGGGCCATACACCTCACCGAGGTCGCTCCGCGCCGCATTGGACATCCTTCGAAAAGCGTTTCCGTGGTCAACGTGCGAAACAGGCCAGAAGCGCGCGTGTTTTTACGTCCATCTCAAACAGTGTCCGGGTGTGTGCGTGAGTGCGATCGACAAGAAATCGTACGGAAAAATTATTCGCGATCTCATCACGTTTTTCAAAGGCAAGAAAGATGATCTTTTGAGGCAGTATCGTCGCGAGATGAAAAATGCGGCGAAGGAGCGTCGCTTTGAAGAAGCGGCAACGCTCCGGAATCGCATTTCGTTTCTCACGCACATCCAAGACGTCGCGATTTTGAAACGCGAGAACAATGAGGCGGACAAGATCGAGATGGGGGAGATGGCCGTCAATCCGTTTGGTCGCATTGAAGGATATGATGTCTCGAACATCTCGGGAACGTCCACGGTGGCTTCGATGGTCGTGTTTGAAAACGGCGCACCAGCGAAGTCCGAGTATCGAAAATTTCGCATCAAGAGCGTCATTGGATCAAATGACGTCGCGGCGATTCGAGAGGTCTTGATGCGTCGCCTCAAACATCCATGGCGCCATCCGGATCTCATCTTGGTCGACGGAGGTCTGCCGCAAGTTCACACGGCCGAGCAGGTCATCCGAGAGGCAGGGGCAATGCACGAATTTCCCTCACCGATCCCCGTCATCGGCATCGCGAAAGGTCCGGAACGCAAACGGAACGATCTCATCTGCTCAAAGAATAATCTCGAACTCTGCCATCTGTTCGAGCCATACAAAAATCTTTTGATCAATATCCGCGACGAAGCGCACCGGTTTGCGATTGCGTATCACCGGAAGGTAAGATCAAGGACGATGCGAGATTGACGAAGAAGACGATTCATGGCAGCGGTACATACATGGCAACGTTCGTTGAACACGATCGGCAATCTTTGCGATTGTCGACGTATGATTATTCGCAGATGGGCGCGTATTTTGTGACGATATGCGCGTTTGAAAGAGAGGAAATATTTGGAAGAATTCATGATGGGAAAATGGTTTTGAATGAATCCGGACGGATTGTGGAAATCAAATGGTTTGATTTGCCGAACCATCACGTACACATTGCATTGGATGAATTCGTGATCATGCCAAATCACATTCACGGAATCATTTGGATCAATGGCGTAGGGGCGAGGCCTGCCTCGCCCCTACATAAAAATCAACACGAACCGATCGGTCCATATAAACACGAATTGATTCGTATCGGAGGGGCGACGCAGGCGTCGCCCCTACCGAATGGTCCATTGCCACATTCGGTTGGTTCAATTGTTGGTTCTTTCAAAGCCACCGTATCAAGACACATCCATACAATCCAAAAACATCCCCGCCCGATATGGCAACGCAATTATCACGACCGCATTATTCGTTCGGAGAAAGAATTGTTTGCCAAGCGACAATACATCATCAATAATCCAATGCAATGGGAAGTGGATGTTGAGTATCGGTAGGGGTGGGTTTAAAACTTGCCCATTCTATAAAGTGGCAGATCGTGTTATCCACATTGGAACAAAAAAAGAACAGTATTTCCGCTTCATGTAGCGGAGATTTTGTAATATCAAAACCTTTGACATGAATGTTTTAGTGGCATAAAATGGTGACTAGTGGGAATAAGTGGGAAATATTATGTTCATCGGCGAGTTTCGTCATACTCTCGACGACAAAGGGCGTTTGGCCATTCCGGTCAAATTTCGACCAGCAATTGCCGAAGGCGCTGTCGTGACGCGCGGACTCGACCGTTCGCTCTTTCTGTACCCTAAGACGGAATGGGAAAAGTTGGCGCAAAAGCTTTCCGCGCTACCCCTCTCACAGTCCGATACGCGCGCATTCGCCCGACTCATGCTTGCGGGCGCAATGAACGTTGAGGTCGATAAATCTGGTCGCGTCATGATCCCCGAGTATCTCCGGCGCTACGCAGGCCTCTCGAAAGATGTCGTCGTGACGGGTCTCTACGACCGTCTCGAAATCTGGGATGAGAAAGCGTGGAACGAATACGCGGCGAAAACGGAAGGCGCGTCGAACGATATCGCGGAGAGATTGGGAAATGTGATTTAGACATGAACCCAATGTCCCATATCCCCGTAATGCTTGCCGAGGCCATCGACCTCCTCGATGTTCGTCCTGGCGGACGCTATCTCGACGGCACGCTCGGCGGAGGAGGCCATACCGTAGAAATTCTGAAATGGTCGTCACCGAATGGAAATGTTCTTTCGCTCGACGTTGATCCAAAAGCGCTTGGTCACGCGAGAGAAAAATTTTCCGATGAGAAGAGAGTGAATATCGTCGAAGCGAATTTTCGCCATCTCGCCGACGTCGCACGACGCGAGAAGGTCGTTCCGCTCGACGGGATTCTCCTCGACCTCGGGTTCTCGAGCAATCTGCTCGAAGATCCGACGACAGGACTTTCTTTTTCCACGCAAGGTCCGCTCGATATGCGCTTTGGGTCCGCGTCGAACGATGATGGACTCACCGCGGCGGAAATCGTGAACGGTTGGAAGGAACGCGAAATCGCCGACCTCCTGCACACATATGGCGAGGAACGATATGCGGCGCGCATCGCCGCATCCATCGTCGATGCGCGGAAGGCCGCGAAAATCATCACGACGACACAGCTCGCAAACATCGTCACAGACGCGGTTCCACGATCGTATGAACGAGGGCGCATTCATCCCGCGACGAGAACTTTCCAAGCTCTCCGCATCGCCGTGAACGATGAACTGAACGCGTTACGCGATGCGCTCGAAGGCGCGCACGGCGTTCTCGCTTCGCACGGCCGGCTCGCCGTCATCTCGTTCCATTCGCTCGAGGACAGAATTGTCAAAAACGCATTCAAAGATCGAACTCGCTGGAAGCCACTCACGAAGAAACCTTTGGTTCCCTCGCAAACGGAAATCGCACAGAATCCACGTGCACGATCCGCAAAACTCCGATGCGCCATTCGCCAGTAATCCATCACCTCTGCAATGTACACCCTGCTCTATGCCGCACGCCTACGCGCTCTCCTTAACGCACACTCATGCGACGCTCGGACTTTCGACGCCCATGGCGCGACGATTGCCGAGAGGAATTTCGGCGTGGAATGTGGCGCTCCTGTCCGTGTCCGCGGCATGCGCGATCGCATACGTCATTTTCGTCAGCACGGCCGCGACAAAAAGTTTTGCGCTTCGTGGTCTGGAAAAGCGCGTGGAAGCTCTGAACAACGACACGCTCCAGTTGCAAGACACCCTCGTGACACAATCCTCGCTCCACGCGCTTCGCGAACGAGCGACCGAACTTGGATTCGTTCCCACGGAACGAGTTGCGTATCTCGAAATCTCTCGACCGATCGTTGCCTTGGCGCATTGAACGAGTGCCTGCGCGGTGGTATCCTTTTCTCACATGGCATCGCGCACGAGCACCGTGGCGAGATTCTTCTTTCTCGACCTCGCGGGAAGCGTGATTCGTTTTCCGATCTGGTGGTACACGACGGGGTTGGCACGCGTCGTGTCGAATTCGATGCACGCGATTCATTCTCGATGGATGCATTACGGAATCCAGATCTGGCTCAAAAATTTTTTCGTGCCCATGTATGGGCAAACTGATCTCGCGGGCCGCCTCGTGAGCGTGTGGATGCGCTGTGTCGTTTTGGTCGGACGGCTCTCCGCCATCGCCGTCGAAGCCGTTCTCCGCGCGATCGGCATTCTCGCATGGATTGCAGCGCCCATCCTCTTTCTCCTTCTTGCATTCGCGAATGCGTCTGCACAACGCGCGTAACGTATGATGGAGAATCCAACTGCAATCGTTTGCTCCGCTTGCAACGGAGATCCTCGCCTTTCGCACACATGCACGGCATGCCACGGAGCCGGCGTCGGGGTGCCGTCTCCGGACGGATTTCTTGTGTGGTCGGAACCGGTGGATGATTTTTCCATTGCGTTTCGAAAGGCGCGTCGTTATGTTCACACGATCTTTCATTTCACGCTTTTTGCGTGTACGATCCTCTCGCTCGCTGCATTCGGTTGGCATGTGTCATCTCTGGAAGACCTATCGGCACTTCTCTCGTCCGCGTTCTGGTTTTCCGGACATTGGACGCTCACGCTCGTGTGGCTCGGTCTTTTGAACGGATGTTTTGTTCTTTTTCGTCTCGCAGAATACACGAACGAAACGAAGGCGTTGCCGCACTGTGCCGCGTTGCCTCGTGGAGCACAACCGTCCGCAGGCGTCGCCGCCCATCGTGTTGACATCGAACCGTTTTTTTCTCCCGAGGCGCGCAACGTCATCGAAGACGCATATGAAATCACCAAGCGCATCGCTCGCGTGGAGGTGACGCCGAATGCGCTCTTCGCTTCCGCGCTTGCGAGTTCGGTTGGCGGAACGTTTCTGGTTCGGCTCGGCATGACGTTCGAGAAGGTCAAACAGCCGATGGCGCGTATTTTGAGCCAAGATCCCGCGGGAGCGCCACCGATTTCCCTTTCCCGAGATACAAAGCGCACGCTTGCGCTTGCCTACGCCGACGCGGATGCGCAGTTGCGCAAGACCGTCACGCCCATCGAGATTTTGCTTCAATCGTTCAAAGACAGCCCTCGCATTCAAGAAGCGTTTGATCGACTCGGATATCCGCCGGAGCACGTCGTCCGCGTCGCGGAGTGGATTCGGCTCCAAGAGCGTCTCCGCGAAGACCATGGCCGTTTCACGCTTCTCGCGCGGCAAAAACCGAAATCCTCCATGAACCGCGCGATGACGGCGCAGCAGACGCCGATTCTTGATCGCTTCAGCGAAGATCTGACGGCGCTTGCACGCGATGGGTACATCGCGCCTCTCGTCGGCCGGGAACGCGAGATGTCCGAACTCCTGCGCGCGATCGAGAGCGGCAACCGATCCGTCGTCCTTGTCGGCGAACACGGAGCAGGCAAACTGGCGCTTGTCGAACAACTCGCTCGACGCATGGTGGAAGAAGATGTTCCGCCGGAGCTTTTTGACCGACGGCTCGTGTCGGTGAATCTCGCGCAGGTCATCGCAGCCGGCGATCCGGGGCTCGCGGCCGAGCGGCTTCTCGCATTGCTGCAGGATGTGGCGCGTTCCGGCAACGTCATTCTTGCCGTTCAAGGGGTCGATGCGCTCTCGGGCATCGGAAGCGGATGGCCGATGGATCTTGCGGAGATGTTTGCGAGCGAACTTGACAAAGGGTATTTCATCGCGATCGGAACGACAACGCCGCGCGCATGGATAGAGCATCTCGAACGACGGACGCTTGGCGTGAAACTCGTGAAGGTCGACGTTCCAGAAACAGATGTCGATGCCACGCTCCTCGTGCTTCTGTCTCGCATCGGCGGGATCGAGTACGCGCAGAACGTCTATTTTTCGTTTGCGGCGCTCGACAAGGCCGCGCGGCTTGCGGACCGTTATATTCACGATGTCGCCGCGCCCGAGAAGGCGATGGATGTGTGCCGCGAAGCCGCAGTTCTGGCGCGTACGCTTCGAGGTGAGAAAACGGTCGTCACTGCAGAGGATGTCGCGCAGATCGTTCAGAAAAAAACGCACATTCCCGTCGAAGCCGTCACACAAGTTGAAGATCTCGCGCGCGCAGGTTTTGATCCGCTGTTCGGCGCCCGCCCTTTGCGCAGAGTCATTCAGGAACGCGTGGACAACGGACTCGCCGACCTTCTCCTCCAAGGCAAGGTCGGTCGTACGGACACGATCGTATTCGAAGCCGGAGGAACGCTCCGCGTTGAGAAAGCGCCTCGCGTATGATGAGTGGAAGCGCGATCAGCTGCTCCATTTTTTTTGCGGCGTTTGTGGCGCTTGTGTCCTATGCGTTCACGTTTCTCTCATCGGCGTTCGCGATGGATGCCCGTGCCGTCGATACGCCTCTGGGGGGCCGGAAAATTCACCCGCGTCCCACGCCGCTTTGGGGCGGGCTTGGCATTGTTCTCGCGATCGTGTGCGCGCTCACCGCATCCGTCGTGCTTGGGTTTCTGCCCGCGCGCGGCGTGAATTTTCTGCAGCTCGCTGGTTTCGTCGCGGGGATTCTCATTCTCCTCCTCGGCGGAATGATCGACGATCGCCACCCATTGCCACCGTTTCTTCAAATTCTTTTTCCGATTGCCGCCGCGATCGTTGTCATTGCGAGCGGCATTGGCATCGTCCATATCACGAATCCGACGACGCATCTCGGCTATTCACTTGTCTGGCAAAAGATCGGCGCCGTGTCGCTTCCCGCGGATCTCATCACCTTTGCGTGGCTGCTCCTCGCGACGTATGCGATGAAGCTCCTCGATGGCCTCGATGGTCTCGTCAGCGGGATGGTTGTCATCGGCACGGGCCTCGTCGGTGCGCTCTCCGTGTCTCCCTCCTATTTTCAGCCCGCGGTCGCTATGATGTCCGCCATCGTCGGGGGCGCGTATCTCGGATTTCTGCCGCGCAACGTCTATCCCGCACAACAGTTTCTCGGCGAATCCGGCGCAACGATCGCCGGGTTCTCGCTCGGCGTTCTCGCAATACTCTCGAGCGCAAAAATCGCCATCGCGCTCGCGGTCCTCGCCATTCCCATCACGGACATCGCGCTCGTCGTCATCGGCCGTATCCGCCGCGGCGATCCGTGGCATCGCGGCGATACGTCGCATCTTCATTTCAAGCTGCTTCTCATGGGATTGTCACCGCGTCTCGCCGTTTTTCTCCTGTGGGGCATTTCGCTTTCCGCCGGGCTGATCGCGCTCACGCTGCAGACGAAAGGAAAAATTTTTCTCATCGTAACGCTTGTCCTCTTCACGGCGCTTCTTTCGTACGCCGCCGGGCTCACAAAGCGTAGAACATGAAATTTTTTCATCAAATCTCTGCCGCGTTCTGCGTGATGCTCGCGGCGTCTGTCTTCATCGTCGCGGCGCGACAAGCATCTCCGCCGAAGACCATTGACCTTTCTCGCGCGCTCTCACTCGAGGTTGCAGATACAAATGCGAAGCGGACGCTCGGACTCGGCTGGCGAGAATCGCTGGCGGACGATCATGGGATGCTTTTCGTGTTCGACCGCCCTGGTTTCCATCCATTTTGGATGAAAGGAATGAGGTTTTCACTTGACATTATTTGGCTTCGTGACGGCCGCATCGTGGATCTCGTGACGTTATCGCCGACATCGTCGTGGCTTGGCATTCCGTCACACGCCCCCATCGTGCAGGCGGATCAGGTTTTGGAACTCAACGCCGGATCTGCTGCGAGGTTTGGGTTGCGGAAGGGGATGAAAATTCTGCTGCCAATTCCTTATACCATCACCAATTAACCATTCCATTATCTACCCTCATGCTGTATGATTAGAGGATATGTCCCATATCATTGTACAAGAGCATGAAACGGTTGCGGCGTTACGAAAGAAACTAAAAAAAGCTTCCGACGAAGCATACAAGACCAGATTAAAAGCAATCCTGTTAGCAAGACAAGGAAAGAAACGGTTTGAAATCGTCCTGCAGCTTATGGTCGACGCCAAAAGCGTAACCACGTGGCTTGCGCGGTACAACAAGAGCGGCACAGAAGCCCTCGTGACGAACAAAGGCGGTCGCCCTGAAGGCAATCCGAAGTGGGAGGCTGCTTATTTCGAAGATCTCACTCAAGAAATTGATACCGGCGGGTACTGGTCGATCCCGCGTATGCAGGAGTGGCTCAACGCTCATTTTGGGGTGAACATTCCTGAACAGACGGTCTGGTATCGGATGAATCAGCTCCACTATTCCTATAAATCAGCACGTCCGCATCCAACACAAGGCAACAAAGAAAAGCAGGACGCTTTCAAAAAAAGGGGCTTAAATCGTTCGTGGAGCCGTTAAAGGCAACTCCATTCGAACTCTTTTTCGCCGATGAGATGCGCTATGGCCTCATTTCGAACTTTAGAAGGAGCTGGTCAAAGGTTGGGGAGCGTACCATCATCGACAGTCAGCAATGTTTTGAGAACCGCTACACAGCGACCACATGTACAAGATGGAGACGCCCCAGCTCATGCGCTTCGGGGAGACGGGCATCCTGCTCCGCCTCGTCGACGGAGAGCCGAAGTTGACGGTTCCCGAGAACCAGAACGCCGAGCTCCTGCAGTCCGACCACGCGTTCAAGGACCATCAGCGCGTCGACGGGAAGTTCATCGAGGTGCGGATCTACTGACCAGTGCCCCGCCTCCTCATCTATTATTACGCCCCGCCCGGTTTTCCGGTGTCGGGGCGTTCTTCTTTACCTAAGAAAAAATCGAAAAGAGCCCAATTTAAATGTTTCAAATCGCTATTTGTTGTGTAAAATTTCGCCTAACGTTTAGCGATATCAGACGTCATAATGAAGCGAAGCGAATTATGATGTGGCTTTAGCCTTTACTAATATTGCGTGTTATCGGATGTAATTTAAAAATCTTTACTTCCTATTTTGTATACAATCTGGGCGAATTCATTTTTTTTCATTTTTATTGCGCATATCGTGAATCAATTTTCCAATAAAACATCCAACAATAGCGACAGGGACACTGAGTGGAGTATAATTAAATGCCAGGATAGGGCCAAGCTTATTAGGTATTAAAAAAATAAAGGATATAAATACAAAAAAAGTTGCTATTAGAATCACAAAAAAAATATGAATTGTCCTTGAAAAAAAATAGCCTAAAATCATTGCTAGTATGAGATATGAAATTGGAAGCAACAAGGGAACAAAATCGGAATTAAATCTATTAGCAATCCACACCCATAAAGAAAAAACGACTATTACTGACAAAGGAACAGTACCCATCAATTTACTAAAGCTAGTCATTCGCTTTCTTAATATTTCTAACTTTTTTCCTTCTTCCATATTTTTTTGCATTTATTATTTAAAAAAAGAATTTGCCCAAATTGAATTGTTCTAACTGAGTTAAAGATTTTTTAATTATTTCCGATAACGTTTCCGAGTATGCGAAGCCGCGCCGTTGTTACTAGTACAAACTCACACATTACTACTAACTATTTTAGCAGATTTAACCTTTGATTTCAATAAGCGCGGTTTGGGTGAGGAAAATAGCGATTCCTTATTAAAAGTCAAAAATTTATCGCTATTTTCTGAACCGCATACTCGGTGTTATGTGATGTACATTTTTTTCTTCTTTTTTCCAATTCAAAAATTATTAAAAGACAAATTTGATTTTGTCTTGGATTTTGGGCAGAGGGGTCGGGGGTGAATGCCCAAAATCCAAGACACCTTATTAAAAATGAAGAAGGGGCTGCAACAGTGTGTCGCAGCCCCTTCGGGGTTTTGCTGGCTTGCCGAGTTACCTCAGCTCGCCAGACAGGTTGCGCTATTCGTAGTCAACCATGCCGTCCTCATCGACGACGCGATCGGGCTCGTTCTCCGCCTCGTACTGGGCGCGTCCGAACTTCGCGATCTCCGTGCCCTCCTGATCCCGCTGCCAGCAGGCGAAGCAGATGGCCTCGTTGTCGAAGATCTGGCTCATCTCCTCGATCTTGACGGACTTCCTGCACCACTCGCACGTCGCCATGAAGTCGACCTGCCTGTGGTGGTTCTCGAAGTCGGTGTCTTGATCCTTGGGATCTGGGTTCGTCTCCACGATCTTCACCTTTCCCTTGCGGTTCTGGGTGTTGTAGCCGAGGGTGACCTCATTCAGCGTCTCCATGTCGACGCCGATGATCTTCCACCAGCCCTTGCTGTTGCGGGCGACGGAATGGACGAGAACCTTCAGCTCATAGGGACCGATGTTGAGGTCATAAACTTCCACCTCGATCTGCTCCTCGCGCGTGAGACTCTTGTATCCGCCGCCGCTGTCGCGCTTCGCCTCGAGTTCGCGATGACGCTCACTCTCGGCCGTGAAACTGACCAGGCGCTGGCGGTCTTCGCTGTCGAAGAGAGCGAGCATCAGATCCCACTTGTTCGGACCGTTCGTGATGATGTGATTGTAGGTTGCCATACGGCACCTCCTCGAAGGAACATGTGACTGAGTTGGTGCAGTCGCAGAACACCGTTGTCCCGACATACGTCGGAACCACCTGCAACCTTGCGGCCAGGAATTCAAATCATCATATCACAAAAAACAGCCCTTGTCAAGGGCTGTGTGAAGAAAAACCGCTTATTTTAGCCAATTATTAACTTGGTAGAAATGAAAGTATCTTATCAATTACGCCCTTTTCCTCCAAATTTTGTGTATCTATGGTTTGCCCGTAGTCCAAACGTGAAACCATACTATGCACGGCGGTTGCCGCATCCTTTCCATACGGCTTATCTCGATTTTGGTCACGTTCTATGCATGTTTCGAGAGACGCTTTGAGTGTAAAAACAAAATGTTCAAAGGGTAGTTGATCAATAAGATGTTCGATTTGTTCGCGATGATAAAAATTTCCGTCAATAATAACGGGCGTATTTTTTGCCATGTTTTGTTTGATTTGTGGGATAATGATGTCATTACCAGCGAGGAAATTTTTAATTGGTATCGATTCTTCATTTTCTACCTTGTCTAGTCCGTGTTTTTCAAGAATATAGTCGATTGAAATATAGACACCGTGCAATAAATCAGCCAGCTTTTTACTGACCGTTGATTTGCCAACTCCAAGTGGTCCTCTGATTATCACGAAGTAGGCCATAATGTCATTTTATCAAAAATTTTATTAATCGTCCCGCCGAGAATACGGTGGGACACCATGTTCTCCCCTCTATAAAAAATAAAAATCAAATTTGTCTTCCTTATTGTAAGTGAATTGGAAAAAAGAAGAAAAAAATGTATTTCACATAACGGCGGCGCCTGATGCGAAGTTTTTGAAAGCAACGAAGTTGCTGACAAAAATTTCGCATAGGCGCTGTTGTGCGATGTCGCGTAGCGACGAGCATGACAGCGACGACAGGCGCCGCCGTTGTGGCGAAGGAGCGAAGCGATTTCGCCACAACTCCTTCCTATACGAAATCATTTCGTTTTACTTATCCACACTTGCAGTGTATACGAATATCTGTTAGCGGTAAATAGATGGCTATCTATTCATCATAATACCATCTCTAATAAACTTCTGAACATTGTTCACGTATCCACTTATACCCCAGCAGTTGCGTCATCGCCTCAAGATTGTTTGACCACTGATTCACGGAATTGGTGGATCACCTCTTCAAGAGAACCTATTCCGTCAAAAACCATATTCGCCGTCGCCCTGCGTATTTCTTCGAAGAACGATCCTTCGTTCTTTGTTCCTCCCGAAGGATCCTGGCTCGATCTGGCACCATTCCGTTGGCAATCCGATTCCACGCAACCGAAAGTAATGTCGGTTGATTTTCATGTTCATATACAGGAGCAAAAGGAGGCAATACGATGCCGCGCTCTTGGAGCGCGCCCCGCAGAATACCCTCTTTCTTTTCCGGCGTGTCCGCGTGAGCTTCTTCTCGAATAGCATTCCAACCAAGCCAGAGATATCTACGAAACAAATCTACCTTCAGGAGGAATGTATTTCCACCAGCATGGATAGCTTTGTGGAGAACTGAATTCTTATCAAAATGATACCCGTCAATTCCGATCAACCTTTTCAGTCGAGGATGATGCGACACCATTCTGACGCGCGCAAGTTGGTCGGCGATTACCCCGCTATCTTGAGCCAAAATGGGCACACACCAAACCACCATTAGATGAGAATGTTGGGGGGTTTCTTTTTATTGATTCCATTGGCATTTTTGTATACCATTGACAATACCATTGACAACTCTTTCGTTGACGCGTACTGTATGCTAACTATGTTTGCCGTTATCAAAACCGGAGGGAAACAGTATCTCGTAAAAGAGGGCGATATTTTGAAGATCGAGAAGCTGGACGTTGAAACGGGCAAGCCCGTTGAATTTGAAGCGCTTCTTCGTGCGGAGGAGGATGGATCAAACGTCGAGATTGGCGCGCCGACACTCGCGAATGCAATCGCGGGAGAAGTCATCGGGCATGGACGCGATAAAAAAATTTCCGTCGTGAAATATAAACCGAAGGTGCGATACAAGAAACGCAGGGGTCACCGTCAAGAGTTCACGAAAGTGAAGATCACGAAACTTTAAACAGGAAACAGGGGCGCAATACATTGCGCCCCTACGTCATCTGTTTTCTGTTTGCGAGCGCGTCCGCAATCGTCGTTCCGTCCGCGTATTCGATCTGCGCGCCGTGCTGAATGCCTCGAGCCAATCTGGTGATCTGGACGGATCTCGGATGTCGGTCGTCCCTCGACTCCGCTCGGGATCCTGAGCTTGTGGTTCGATCTGACTCACCACGATGAGCTTGTCGAATCGTCGAAGGATCGGGCATCGCGATCTCTTGAATTTTTTTTGTGAGAACCATTGCGGTTGTGTCGCCTGCGACGTCCGGATCAAATGCGAGAATCACCTCCGTGAATCGTGAATCGGGCGTCGTGAGCCGCCGGATCAATGTATCGATCGCGAGCGTTTCGTGTGTTTTGCCTTCAATCGGATCAATGACGCCGCCGAGAACGGCATAACGTCCGCGAAATGCTCCGGAATCCTCGATGACGCGGACGTCTTGGCTTGTCGCAACTACGCACAACTTCGTTTCATCGCGTCTCGGATCTGTGCAGATGTCGCAGATGGGTTGATCTGTCCACATGCCGCACATCGGGCAGATCGTGATTCCATCCGCAAGCGCGTCCAACGACCGCGCAAATCGTTTCACCGCCTCTTTGGGTTGCGCCACAAGCCATGTGGCGTAGCGTAATGCTGCCCGCGGACCAATCCCGGGAATCGAATCAAACGCGGCCGCTGCATCGTGAAGTGGTTTTGGAAGCATCTATTTTCCCATGAGCGACTGCACGTCTTTTGCGAGGTCGAGCCCGCCCATATCCTTGAGTTTCGTCGCCATGAGCTTTTGGATTTTTCCCATCCCATCGTTGATCGCTTCTTTGACGAAATCCTCTGCTCTTGTCTTATCGCCAAGCACGGACGGATCAATCTCGACCTTCGTCGCGTGTTGATTTCCATTGAACGTGATTTTTACTTTGCCCCAGCCAGCTAAACCTTCCGCGTGCTCGCTCGCAAGCGCTGCCTGTAAGGTCTTCGCTTTCGCACGCACGTCTTTGAATTGTTTGAGTTTGGAGAACATATACGACAATCCTACTCAAGAAACATCATTGGCGCAATGCCTTTTTTTTGACCAAAGATGGAAACGGTCAAAACGGCGTTTGAGGCGGGGGAGTCGCGGTGATTGGAGCATTGTGATCGGGCGCCCCGCCACCTTGTTGAGAAATATCAGATAGGCGGGGTCCCGCCACAGGCGGGATCGTGAGCCGTGTGGCGCCCGTCGCTCGTTGTAATTGCGATGGGCCGGTGTGTGAGGGCTTCGCGAGATTTTTAAAACTCGCGCGCGAGTCGTCGAAAAACAATTTGATCATTCCTGTCGGGCCGTTGCGGTGCTTCGCGACGTGGATCTCGGCGATGTGTTGTTCTTCAGGCGAAAGATCTTCCACGCGATAATTCCGATCCGCAGCTTTGCGATAAATGAACATCACGATGTCTGCATCTTGCTCAATACTGCCGCTTTCTCGTAAATGCGCGAGCTTCGGGATCGCGGGCTTTTGCAACTCGACGGCGCGTGCGAGCTGGGAAAGCGCGAGCACGGGGATGTTGAGCTCGCGCGCGATGGCTTTGAGCCCGCGCGTAATTTCAGAAACTTCCTGCACGCGATTGTCACTCTGTGAATTGCGCGATTCCATGAGCTGTAAGTAGTCCACGATGAGAAGCCCGAGTCCTTTTTCCATCTGCAATCGACGCGCTTTCGTGCGAATCTCCATGATGTTCGCAGCGGCGGAATCGTCGATGTACATCGGCGCTTCGGAGAGCACGCCGAGCGCGTGTCCAATGCGTGAAAAATCATCATTCTGGCCCGAATCGGACAGGTGCCCTGTCCGCATGCTCCAGAGGTTCACATTCGCTTCGGCGCACAAAAGGCGGTCCACGAGTTGTTCCTTGCTCATTTCAAGCGAAAAGAGACCGACCGGCGTTTTGCTGTGCACAGCGACCTGCCGCGCGATATCGAGCGCGAGCGATGTTTTGCCGCATGATGGTCGCGCGGCCAAAATCACCAAATCGCTTTTTTGCAGACCGCCGAGCAGATGATCCAAATCTGCGAAGCCGGACGCGAGACCTCGGAGCTTTCCTTTTTCGCGATGCAGTTCGTCAATGCGCTCGAACGCATCGTCGAGAATGTCTTGAATCGGTGTGAAACTCGTTTTGAGAAATTTTTGCGACACCTTGAACAGCGATTGCTCGGCTTGATCGAGCACGCGCTCAACATCCTCCGACTCTTCATATCCAAGCCCCGAAATCTCGCTTGCCGCGTTGATGAGCCGCCGAAGCGTCGCTTTTTTTTGCACGATCTGCGCGTAGTGCACGACATGGCTTGCGGTCGGCACCGTATTGGACAGTTGGATGAGATATGCGCGCCCGCCAATCCGTTCAAGATCGCCGCGCTCCTGTAATCGGTTCGAGAGCGAGAGAAGGTCAATCGGCTCCTGTTTGCGGAACAACTCAATCATCGCTTCGAAGGTCATGCGATGCTTGTCCGCGTAAAAATCCTCCTTCGCGATGATGTCACCCACGCGGATGATCGCGTCTTTGTCGAGAAGCAGAGCGCCCAAAAGCGATTGCTCGGCTTCGAGGTTTTGCGGCGTGAGCTTCTCGAGCATGGCCATAGTCAAGAGAACCCTAACGCGAGTGAACGTTCGTCGCAAGGGGATGGTATACTCCTATCATGAAGGAAAAAACGAAATCCTTTCACCGCGCGGCGTTGACCATGTTTGGAACCATCGTGGGCGCGGGCGTGTTCGCGTTGCCGGCGTTCTTTAAGTCAACGGGTATTTTTGCGGGGTCGATTGTCTATTGGGTGTTGGCGCTCGCCGTGCTCGCGATGCACCTTTTGTATGCCGACATCGCGCTTCGCCGCGGCTCGCTTTCGCGTCGAAAATTTCCCGGCCATGTGGCTGTGATTCTCGGTCCGTGGCCGGGAATGCTCGCGCTTCTCGTCCATCCATTGTCGCTCATCGGCATTTGTTTTGCGTATTTGCTGCTTGGCGGCGAATTTCTCGCGTCGCTTTCGCATGTTTTCGGCGGACCGGAATCCGTTCTCTTCTGGCAGATCCTGTTTTGGATCGGAGGCGCCATCACGGTCTTTTTCGGGTTGAGGGTCATTTCACGCGTGGAGGCATGGCTCGCGTGGTGTCTTGCGGCGCTTCTCGTTCTCGCGATCGCGCTGTTCATTCCGCGCGTCGACGTTGCGTTGTTTGCGAGCGCGTCATGGAGTCATCTGTTCGCGCCGTTCGGGATCATTCTGTTCGCATTGAGCGCCTATCCCGTCGTTCCCGATGTTGCGGAGATCTGCGGGCGCGATCGCGCACGAACCATGCGCGCAGTCACGATCGGTTCGCTCGGCGCTGCATTTCTCATGTGGTTGTTTGGCATTCTTGGGTTCGCGGCGGTTGGAGCCGCGCTTTCCGCTGATCCCGGCGACGTCGCTCGTGCGTTTCCGCCGTCGTTTTTTTGGCTGTTGCCTGCCGTGGGTTTTCTCGCCGTCGCGACTTCCTTCATTATGCTCATGGAGGATCTTCGAGGAACGTTCCGTACGGAGTTTCATCTCTCGGATTCTATCGCATGGATCCTCGCCCTTGGCGCGCCGATGGCATTGCTGTTTCTGACGGAACGGAACTTTCTCGAGACCACGGCGTTCGTGGGGTCGATGTTCGGCGCGATCATCGGAATGCTGATCTCGTGCATGGCGATGAAAAACGGGCGTCGCACACCGCACACCGCACGCCGTATCGTTGCGATGCTCTGCGCGACGCTCTTTTTTCTCGCGTTCATCTGGGGTATCCTTTTCATATGATCTTCCGTCTCGTGTCCATCGTGATACTCAAATGGGTCGTAAACCTGTTTGCCGTTCTCGCGCTTCTGCGGTTTGTCATTCCTCCCGCGTGGCACGGAAATCTCAAAGCCGCTCCGATCTGGCTCGTATCGTTCATCCTCGCGTTTCTCTTCGCCGAGTGGGCGTTTGCGCGGCGCCTTCATGGAAAGCGCAGCACCGTCGAATGTATCGTGCTGTGGGTCGTTGTGAGCTACACGCTGAATATTTTTGCTTCTGTTGTGACGTTCGCAACGGCGCGAGTCGCGATCTACGGCACGGACTTGCATATCACGACGTTGAGTGAGATTGCGGCGATCCTTCTTGCGGCTCACGCGACGCGGCGGAGGAAAATTGAGATGTCGCTCGGGGAAGGGATGGCAGAGTGATGTCTTTCGCGATCGAGAAGACGTTCTTCAACAACATCGCGATCGTCATGGGGCCGACTCCGCCGGGGACAGGGGAGAGCCAGCCCGGAAGATCCTTCACGCTCTCCGCATCCACGTCGCCGACGATTTTTTTTTCCGCGGTTGTACTGATGCCGACGTCGATCACCACCGCGCCGGGCGCGATGTGATCACGCGTGAGGACGCGAGGCCTGCCGATGGCGGTGATGATGATCTGCGAATCGCGCAGCGTCGACAGATGCAGATCGTCCGGAGAGAGGATCGCCGTATACGCGCCCGCGGTGCGCAGCAAGCGGTCAAGCGGTTTCGAAAAAATGTCGCTGTTCGCAACGATCGTCGCGCGCGCTCCGTTCATCACCATGCCCGTCGAGGCGATCAATCTCAAAATTCCTTCATGGAGCGGCGGAATGATTTTTCCTCGTCCCTCGAGAAGGGCGGCGACATTTGTTGGATGAAAACCGTCTGCATCTTTTCGCGGATCGATCTCTTGAATGATCGCGTTCGTGTCATGCTCTTCGGGGAGCGGGAGCTGAACAAGAATGCCATGGACTGCCGCATCGCGATTCCAATTTTTGATGATTCGTTTCAGTTCATCGTCAGAAGTCGCCGCAGGAAGCCGTCGGATATCCGTGGCGATCCCGATTTCCGCCGCGGCTTTTTCTTTTAAATTCACGTACAGATGCGATGCAGGATCGTCGCCAACCAAGAGTACGCCAAGTTTTGGCGCGAGGCCTTTTTCGGCGATTTCTTGAAGAAGTTCGTCACGGATCTTTCGTGCGATCTCTCGTCCGTTGATGATGTGCATGTGGATAAGTCAAAATACGAATGCCTTCAGTTAATCAAAAATATAGTATATCTTAGCGAAAAAATCAAATAATGAAGTTATCCACACATAACATTTGACAATACTTTCGATCCAGCGTAACCTTACAAAGCACCTTCGATAAAGGTCTGTAGCAGAGCACGCGGGACCACGTCCCCAACTCCCTATCTGTGGCGCCACTCGTCGTGAGAGGTGCTCGGTCGATGCCACATTCGATCAAGCCATGCCGGGTGAGGCATGAGGAAGTTGAAAATTTCGATATTCGGATACAGCGGACGTCTGCTGCGGAACGGATCGTCATGAACGTGGCGGGATCGCAAGATCTGACGCCATCGAGATTCCGCAAGGGCTCTCGATGTTGTGAGGGAAACCTCACATCACGCCGCGGCGATAAGGCCTGAAAGAAATCTGACAGAACGGGTGAGGAAGAATGTCGGCCTCGCGGTTGAAGTTTTTCTAAGCTCAATGCTTGTCCCCAAAAGGGATGAGCTCGGCACACGCGCGAACACGCAAACGGTGATCACCGTGAGCGAACTCTGCGAGCATGCACTCTGTTTGTTCCAACGAAAGAAGGGATAAACATCGACGGATATGGGTTGATCTGCCCACGTCGCGCCTCGTCACCACGAGGGAGTAGAAATGCATGTCGATCGACTGCCGATTCTGGACAGAGTCCGTGTGCAACCAGGATCGTCGCGCGTCTTCGAAGGACGGACGGCGATTGTGAACTGCGCGCTCGGTGTTGGCCAAACATCGAGCCATGATGGACGTGATTTCTGCAGATGGAGGAGGACATCGTCTCGCAAGAGATGAGGTTACCGAGAGCATGAACGGATAGAACCGAACATGTTGGCGCGAGACAGGCCTCGCCACCGGAACACTGTGTCGATTGTCCTTAAACAAGATACATCGAAACACATTCCGGTTCTCTCCTCAGCTTCCCACACT
>CAYHYU010000012.1:0-3464 GCA_964360885.1 uncultured Gammaproteobacteria bacterium
GTTGTGGATTTCCCTGTTGACCGGAATCACCTGAGCGTTGATCAAATCGTTTATATCCCTGTTCGCCTGGTGGTTGTCCAGAAGGACTCCACGAGGAAGAAGTCCCGGGCTGACCATATTCTCCACGTGGTTGATCAAATCGTTTATATCCCTGTTCGCCTGGTGGTTGTCCAAATGGATTTCCAGACGTGGCAGTTCCGGTTTGGCCAGATCCGCCTTGTGGTTGTCCGGTTGATCCTTCCGGACGGACAGATGGCACAGGCGCGTAGCCCGGATTTGTATACGTCGCATTTTGGGCGAGACGGGAACGTCTCATCATTTTTTGCTCATAACCATAGCTTGATGGCACCGTGAGGGCGCTCACCGAACCGATCATAAGCGCGATCGCGCAGGATTGAATTGGTTTTTGCAGCATCTGCTGCCAAAGGGATGTTTTCATAATATGACCCAGTATACAACAACGAAGCGAGGATGAACAAACAGCTCAAAAAAAAGTGAGTGGAAACAAAGAAGAGCCCCGAGCGAAAACGTGTTCCGCAAGGGGCTCTGCTGGAGAATCCTCGTACTAACTGACGAGAACATTCATATAGACGTAGTGCGAACCCTCGGTCGGATCGAGGGACATACCGGTTTTACTCCCGAAGTTAACCGAGAGGATATTCGGCTTGGAGCCCTCCCTCCACTGGTCGAACTGATGAAGCATTTCTTGCTCTGCTTGCTGCCATTTCTCCTCCGAAAAATCCTCGCGAGGGTTCAAGTTGACCCTAAAATCTCTTTATCTCGCTCATTTCTGTCTCCTTTCAGGGTACTGTTTGACTGCATCAAGTCACCACGCGACTTGATTTCAATCTACCCTACCATATTAGAACTCTGGTGTCAAGGGGCAAACCGAGAGAGGCTTGGTAGATATAGAAATGCTTTTATTTAAAAACTAAATGGCGCTTGATTTTCGGAACCAAAGAAAAATCAGTAACTTTAATTGGCTTATGCAAAAACACATCAAATCCTTTCTCGTTATAGCGCGGAATCAAGTGCCAATGCACATGTCGCGCCTCGTCCATGTAAATAAGATATACCTTTCTAATCTTAAGTGCCTTAAGCATCGCGTTACGAACAGAATTAACCGTATCCATAAGATAATCGTAATCACGTTCTGCCAATCGATGAAGATCTGGTACATCTTTCTTCCAGACGATCACAACATGACCTCGCGTGATCGGATACGTCGCGAGACACGCATACAGCAACTCATCTTGATAGATGATGGCGTGCGGTGATGGCGCAGGGAATTTTGAATGCATATATGAAAAAATTTTCTTCCCACACAAATGGTACCGGGGGCCGGAATCGAACCGGCGACCTTGGGCTTATGAGTCCCACGCTCTAACCGACTGAGCTACCCCGGCACGTCGCAAAAAGATATCCTTTTCCTTCTTTTTTGACAAGATCGCAGAGAACTACCACGTATATGTGTCAAACGCCCACGCGGTAAGCGCCTTGATGTCTTGAAAACGCGAGAACGTATTCTCGCTTCCGAGTTCGACTGCAACGATTTGATGCCCGTCCGCTCGCTTCGTCACCTGCGCCATGCAGTAACCAGCGCTCGGAAGCGATCCTGTCTTCGCCGCGATAATGCCGAACGGTTTTTGATTTAAAAAAGATGAGAGGAGAAGATTCGTCGATTTCAGTTTAATCTTCTTCCGTGTCAACTGATCCACGACCGTCACCTCCGCAAGTTTTGTTGCATCGCGGATTTCCGGATACGTGAGCGCGGTCGAAAGAATCGCCGCAACGTCTGCCGCGTTCGCACGATTTCCATCATCGAGACCGGACGGATCTATGAACCGCGGGGAACGAAGGTTGAGATTCGCCATCTTCGCGTTCATGCGCTCGACGAATTTCTCCGTGCCGATGCTCGTTCGCGCGAGCGCATTCGCGGCCGCGTTCACCGAGCCGACGAGCATGGCTTTGAGAAGATCGCCCTGTGTAAATACCTCTCCCGATGCAAGGACAACTTTGCTCTCGGCGTCTTCATCCGCGTCTTCGATCGTCACCGTGCGTGAGAGGTCCGGCTTCTGGTCGAGAAAGAGCATCGCGGTGACAAGTTTCGTCAAACTCGCGATGGATTGAACGCGATGCGGATCTTTCGCATACAGCACCTCCCCGCTCGCAATATCCGCGACAAACGCGGAGCGCGCAGACGTTTTCACGCCCACGCTTTCTCGCCTGCGCTTTTGTGGCGGATTGCGGACGATCGCCGGCATCGTCTGGCTGTATGGCAACGACGCCTCGATGGCGAAACGCGCCTCCGCGGGCGAAGCGATCGCAAACGCGGCAAGAGCTCCGACGAGTGTTCCGATCATAGAGTCATTCTTTAGACGTGCAGCGACTGTGACTGTCGAGCCGGCTGCGCGAGTTCGTTCTCCGCGAGAATATCTTGGACAACGGAATGCCCGCGCAGTTCTTCGTATTCAGGTAATGATTCGACACTTTTGAGTCCGAGGTGACGGAGAAAGTCGAACGTAACGGCATACAGGGGCTGACCGAGCTTTTCCTCCGGCTGTTCCTCAATGAGCCCGCGGAGCATGAGATTGCGCAGAATGAGCGTGGACTGCACACCGCGAATTTGTTCAAGTTCCGCGCGCGACATGGGGCCGCAATAGGCGAGAATCGTGAGCGCCTCGAGGGATGGACGCGTCAATTCTCCAGAGATTTCCGCGTTCACAACCTTGGCAACCGCTCGAGCCGCGTCGGGTTGCGTCACGAGCTCCACCTCTCGGCCGTGACGAAGAAGCTGAATGCCACTCTGTGATTCCTCGAGACGGCACTCTAATTTCTCAAGACCGGATACGACCTCATGTTCATCAAGCTGTGTGTATTCCGCAAGCTGTTTCACGGTCAGTGGACGAGCGGCGGCGAATAAAACCGCTTCGACGAGTGCATCAGATTTCATAAACGAACGAGTGCGCGAGCGGATCATGCGCCGGCGCTTCGGGATGCTTTTCGATCGCGATATCGGTGAAGATGTCCTGTTGCGTGACCAATACGAACCCCTGTTTCGCGAGTTCGAGAAGCGCGAGAAAACTCACGATGACGTCCTGCTTGCTCGCTCTCTTGCCAAGAACGGCGCTGAAGCTCGTCGAGACGATATCGCGTATGCGGAGCAGCAGGTGACGAATTTTTTCCTGAATCGTTACGATGCGCAGCACCGCGGCCTTCGGCAGTTTGGTGATTGGTTCGAAACGCGCGATGATGCGACGCATCACGAGAGCGAGAAACGAGGATGTAACCTCTTCGGGCGGAATGAATGACACATTCCGGAGACGCGCCATGCGATGGAGTCGTTCGAAAGATCGCGCCCCGGAGTTCCATTGTCGATTGATTTTTTGCGACGCATCCACGAATGTGCGATAACGACGCAACTGCTCCTCGAGCGATGGACCTTCTTCGAGCTCTTCGTCGAC
>CAYHYU010000012.1:3564-18471 GCA_964360885.1 uncultured Gammaproteobacteria bacterium
GATAACGACGCAACTGCTCCTCGAGCGATGGACCTTCTTCGAGCTCTTCGTCGACCAGTGACGGGAGAAGAAGTTTGGATTTCCTGTAGATGAGCTTTGCCGCGACGACAAGAAAATCCGCAACTTCCTCGAGCGGAATCGCGGGATGCGATTGGACGTATTTCATAAATTGATCCGCGACCGCCGCAAGCGAAATCGTCGAGATATCGAGCTCGTTTTTCTCGACAAGCTGCAAGAGAAGGTCCAACGGACCTTCGAATCGCTCAACCGTGAACGTGATGCTCATTGCGTGACTCCCCTCTCCTTGCGTAGGAGAGGGATGTTGTGTGAGGTCATGACATGCGCCTCGCGAAGACGATTGCGCTCGATTTCCGACGGTGCGCCCATGAGGAGATCGCGCGCGTCCCCTGTCTTCGGAAATGCGATCACCTCGCGAATGTTCAACTCGTTCGCGAGAATCATGACGAGACGGTCGATGCCGGGAGCCATTCCGCCGTGTGGCGGAGCGCCATACTCGAACGCTTCCAACAGATGCCCAAAACGGGCTTGGATGAGGTCATGCGGCAGGCCGAGTATTGTGAAAATTTTATTCTGAAGATCGCGTTCGTGGATGCGGATTGATCCTGACGAAAGTTCATACCCGTTCAACACGAGGTCGTAAGACAACGCGCGGACCTTCATGGGCTCGGTATCCAGGAGATGGATGTCTTCCGGATTCGGCATGCAGAACGGATGGTGCGCGGCATGGATGCCACCCGCGGCATCATTCTCGAACATCGGGAAATCGACGATCCACACGAACGCGAGCTCATGTGGATCATTCTTGTCCTCACGCAAATCCGGCTTATCATTTCCATGTTGATGCATCGCATCCGCATACGTCATCTGCGGAAATTTTTTGAATGTGAGCTTTTTTTCCGGTGCCACGGTCTTCACCATGTCTATCATCAAGCGCTCATTCAAAGCCAACACATCCTCCTGGGTCACAAAAGACATTTCGAGATCAAGCTGCGTAAACTCAAATTGACGGTCACCGCGCGGATCTTCATCTCGGAAACATTTGGCGATCTGAAAATACTTCTCGACACCTGCCACCATGAGCAACTGCTTGAACTGCTGGGGAGATTGTGGAAGCACAAAAAATTTCCCAGGATGTTGACGCACGGGCACGATGTACTCGCGAGATCCTTCAGGAGTCCCCTTCGTCAACAGAGGCGTTTCAACTTCCAAGAAACCTTCTGCATGTAAAAACTCGCGAAAAAACGAGATGACGCGGTCGCGCAGGATGAGATTTGCGAGCATGCGCGGGCTTCGAAGATCGAGATAACGGTACGTGAGCCGCGCTTCCTCGTTCACGCCGGACGTGTCCGAGATGTCAAACGGCGGCGTCTTCGACGGATTGAGTATCACGATTTCTTTCGCGAGAAGTTCGACGTTCCCGGTTTCGAGATTGGGATTGATTTGCGTGCTGCTACGCGCCTTCATCTCACCCGTAATGCGCAGACAATATTCTGATCGAATGCCGTTGAGAAGCTTCTGCGACGCATCCGAGAGATCTGCGGGCACGCACACGACCTGCACAATGCCCGAACGGTCGCGCATATCGAGAAACAGAATTTTGCCCATGTCACGGCGTGTATTCACCCAGCCGCTTATGGTAACGTTGTTGCCGACATTCTCGATCGTGTCGCGATTCATCGTGCGATGCATATTACTCGGTTTATGATGAGGTGATGCACTGACCTGTGCTATCTTTGATCTTCGGATCATTCGAGCACACGAGGAAACAGGGATGGCTCTTTTTCCATGTTCCCGTATTCTAAGGCATTTGTTTCAACTCGTACACCTCGACGTTCCCTTCGGGGATATTCCCACGCGACGCCGTTCGGCCGGTTACGGGATCGACAACGAGAAGCTCAAACCCATCGCGCATCACGAGCCGTCCATCGTCGAGAAAAAGAAGAGGGTAGCGTTTGCCGAGCGCGACGTTTGATGCGTCATCTCCGATCTTCCGATAGATCGCTTGCCCGTCGTTCGTGAGATACGCCACGTCATTCCGTGGCCCTCCGACGCCAATCACAACAAGACGCGCCGCAGTGCGGACGACAAGTTCATCCCCGTGCAGGACGGTGATGCGATGAAGTTCGGATGGCGGGATTGGTTCTGATTCGATCCCCTCGCCTGAGGATGCTGTGATATACCACATCGCTCCGCGTCGCGCTTCGAGAAAAAGAACGTTCTCCGGAAGCGTCGCGATCATGCGAACGGATCCGCTTCGTTCAACCTCATACACCGCGCGTGTGCTTGTGACGAGTGCGGAGACAAATAACCCATTTTCACCGCTCCATCCATGAATACGCGCATCGCGAAGCGGCCGTCCGCCACTACGCAACACAACGATGTGATCCCCAATCAGAGCAACCGACGCGCCGTCCGCTTTTGGAGCGCTAACCTTCGCGATGAGATTCCGATCCGGCGAACGAAGAATGCGATCGTACAATACAACGGCGCCGTTTGCCGCGTTCGCTCCTTCGAGAGAATGTGTTTCGATTCCAAAACGATTTTCAAACTCCTCTCGAGTCAAACGCGTGGAACTCCCATTCGATGAGAGAACAGTGGCCGAAGAATCATTCAAGAGTGCAATCGTAGGGCGTTGGATGGCAAGCATTGCGCCGACGGGCGACTCACGACGGGCGACGGGGGTTGATTTCTGTATCACGAGATATCCAACTCCGACCACAACAAAAACGAGACCCGCGTAGCGGATACACGCGGCGATCTTCCTTCTGTTTTTGCTGGAGGCGCGACCTCGTTTCACAGATACAGGATACGACGATCGCGCAAAACAAAGAAGCCCGGTCAGTTGACCGAGCTTGACGCGACGAGAACGGTCGCTTCATGCGTCTTCGTATCATACGCGATGACGGGAGTGCCGCCGAAATAAAGGTCGAAGAACGCCTCAAAGCGTTTCCCTCTCTGAAGGAGCTTCAGATCGACGTGTGATGCAATCGCCAGATCCACGAATGACACAATCACGACCATGAGATCATGTACGAGTGATGGATGAAGCTGCTCCCTGAAGTTGCACAAAAATTTGTCATCCAACTTCAGCAAAAAGTGGTCGTCGATGAGTGACGTCGCCTGCGACCAGAACTCCGACGAAGTGACTTGCCAGAAGTCCGTATCCAACCATTCTTCAAACTCGAGATCAATCCGATACTCCGGATTGAGGAGCTGCTGTTCTTCCGTGCCACACAGCAGACGCACGCTCTGGCAATCGCACCAGAAGATTGCGGCGCGCACGCGAGATAGAATCGTGTGCGTGGCTGGCCGCAACACGAAGGGCGTGGTCGCAAGGTGGAGCAAAAAGCGGCGCACCCGTTCCCCCTCGTCATGCGAGGGAAGACACAACTTCTCGAGAAGCGTCTTGCATGGTCCGCACAATTCCATGGGCAGAACGTCGCAACGATCTGCCATAGTTGGAAAAAAGAGCTGATCTTGCATGTGGGCCTCCTGTGAAAGGAACAACACTGTAGGGTATGAAACACCCGCCGCAAAAACACGTCAAACGCCGAGAAGTGCCGCAATCGTCTTCATCCCATGCGGCTCTTTCTCGAGCGGCGTGTGCTGCAACGCTTCTTCGATACATGCGGAGGCGGCGGCAAGCACGGTGCACGGCGCGGTGACTCGAAGCGCGTCGGCAAACGGCGCATGACGTATGAATGCGAGGAGAGAGGAACGGGCGTCAGGCGCAAATCCGATGAGATCAAGGAGCTTGAGCGTCGCGACTGCGAACAAAAATCGCGCACGCTCCGGTGATGGTTCGTGAGGCATGGACGAGAGCGCATCGAAAACAGCACAGAGCAAGAAAAAAATTCGTTCGTCCGCGATCCCTGGCCGCGTCAATGTGATCACGAGATCCGCAAACGCGCCTCCGATGACGTACGCCGCGAGAATGCCTGCCTCTGCGACCTGCTGCGTACTGCATGCGACTCTCTGTGCCACGGCAAGCGTGTCATACGCGACGCCTTTTGCGATCATGACATCCGCGATCGTGAGCGGCTCGAGATGTCCGACTTGTTTGGAAGTTCGAGAAGAAGCGCCTCGCGCAACGACGGAGAGCGCGCCATGTTCACGACCGTACATCCACAGACGCCGATCTTGCTCGCGGAACGGCTGTTTTTTGAGAATAACGACGCGATCGCGGAGATACATGTCTTCTCTTCGTTATCAACATCTCTACCACCGCGTGAGAACGGGTAACGTCTGCTCCGCCGTCTGTGCCCATGTATACAACATCGCGCGTTCGAGTCCGGCGCGGCGCAGTTCATCTTGCACGCTCACATCATCGACAAGTCGCCGCATCTGTTGCGCAAGCTGCTCCGATTCCGATGGCGAAAAAAAGAGCGCGGCCGTGCCGAGCACTTCCGGAAGCGACGCGGCGTTCGATGCGATCACGGGACATCCGCATGCCATGGCCTCGATCGGCGGGATGCCAAACCCTTCCACCCATGAGGGATGAATAAGCGCGCGAGCCGCATGTAATAGGTAGGGAATGTCCGCCTCCGGCACATATCCGAGAACATGAATTTCTGATCTGTAGGGCGAACGGGCAATTTCATCCGCGATCGCCTCATATCCGAATCCGCGCGGTCCGACGAGCGCGAGATGATACGGATTCCCGACACCAAGCCGCGCCTTGAATGAGTTGAATGCTTTGAGAAGCGTCGTGATATTTTTCTTCGCTTCAAGACGTCCGATGGCGATGAAGAATGGCTGCGGCAACTGCACGCGACGCAAACATTCTTCCGTCGCGGCTTCGTCATCGATGCGTCGATACATCTCGTGATCAATGCCCAGATGGGTAATCGCAATCTTGCTCGGATCGATCCCATACGTTTCCGAAATCTCGCGACCGGAATATTCCGACACCGTGAGAATCCGCGCGGCCTTTTTCGCGATTTCCTTCATCGCCTGTTCGTGGATCTTCACCTGACGCGGTTTGTAGAGCTGTGGAAATCGACGGAACCCCACGTCATGAACGGTGACGACGGTATGCGTCGGAACGAATCGCGGCAGCGTGCTCCCGGGCAACCACAGGACGTCCGGCGTGCGGCGCGAGAGTTCAATCGATAAGCGAATTTGCGTCCATCCAATAGGAAATGGCCATTTCATACGGATCTCGTACCAATTCTCTGGCAATGCTTCGAGTCCTCCGTGGAGAACGGCGTTCGAATACAAAATCCACGAGTTTTCGTCTCCCGTTGTGATCCTTTTCAGTTCTTGAATGACGTGATGGGCGTACCATTCGACACCCGTCTTCGCGGGCTTATTCGCACGCGTCGCATCAATGCCAATGAGCATGCGTAGAGTATATCACGATGACAAAATGCTCTTCTTGTAGCTTTCGAGGTTATCAAGCGCGATGCCCGTCCCTTTCGCGACGCACAATTGCGGCGTATCCGCGACAAACACCGGAACGCCCGTTGCTTCCGAAAGAAGTCGGTCGAGATTCCGAAGCTGCGCCGTGCCGCCCGACAGTACCATTCCTTTCTCCATGATGTCCGCGGAAAGCTCCGGCGGCGTGTGATGAAGCACGTCTTTCACCTTCTCGATGATGCCTTGGAGCTCAAGCTGAATCGCGTCGGTCACGTCGTCACTCGTGACGGTGATGATCCTCGGCAATCCCGTAATCATGTCGCGGCCTTTCACCTGCATCTCGAGTTTTTCCTCGAGATAGAGAGCGGAGCCGATCCGAATTTTGATTTCCTCCGATGTTTTTTCGCCGGTCGCAAGGCCGTATTTGCGCCGAATCTGTTCCTGAATCGCCATATCGAGCTTCATGCCGCCGATGCGCACGGACGCGGACGACACGATGCCGCCGAGCGAAATCACCGCAATCTCGCTCGTGCCGCCCCCAATGTCAATGATCATGTGCCCAGACGGCGAACCGATCGGGATATTCGCACCGATGGCCGCCACGACAGGTTCCTTGATGATGTACGCGGCACGCGCGCCGGCAGAGATCGTCGCGTCGATGACCGCGCGGCGTTCCGTGGACGTAATGCCGCCCGGCACTGCGACCATGACTTCTGGACGGAAGAGGCGCATGCCGCCGAGCGACTTGTTGATGAAATAACGCAGCATCGCCTCGGTCGTGCGATAGTCCGCAATGACGCCGTCTTTGAGCGGACGCTTCGCGACGATGGTATCCGGAGTGCGACCGAGCATTTCGCTTGCTTCCTTGCCGACCGCAATGACGCGTTTATCCGTAAGAGAGATCGCGACAACGGACGGTTCATTCAAAACAATCCCCTTTTTTGGGACGTACACGAGAACCGTTGTTGTGCCGAGATCGATCCCTATTTTTTTTGAAAACATAGAAATCATGGACAGTGGACTACTCACTCACGCGTGATGTTAAATTTCCGATCCATCAATGAATCAGTTTTGTATTCATATCTGGCATCTCCCCATTTCTCTTTTGATTCAGGAGGAGTTGCCTTCAAGACATTTGTATCGAACAAGAGATCAAGTGTCAATTGCGTCCGGTCCGCACCCGGCTGCTTTGGCCAGTCGAGGGAATACGACCCATGCGCCATTTTTCCGACTGCAGACGGTGGCAGTGCATATGTGAAAGAGAGCATTCCTGTCTTTCCGGGCTCGATAGACCAAAATGTGCCAAAAACGGTTTTCCCAAGCTCTTTTGTAACGTCAACAGTTCCGCGGACTGCAACACCGCCAGTGCGGTAACGGTCATCCTTCATCGCGCCGGAGGAATCAAGAAGAACGCTCCCCTCCGGAACATACACGCGTGTATAGCTCCGATAACGTGTGGTGCGCCATGTAAATTGGGGATTCGTGTGCGTGTACGTAAGCGTTACGGTCGCGATCGGACTTTCAGGATGCGTCGCATCCACACGATATGCGACACGCTTCTCCATCACTCCGTCCGTTTTGAACGCGGCCATATTCGCATCAATGACCCAGAGAAAATCTCCGGATGGAGGATGCGTACGCCCCGTCCACCCGCGTCGATCAAGCGCCGCGAGGAGATCCGGACGCCGAGTGAAAAGGAGGATCTGCTTGCGTTCCAATGCCGTCGTGAAGAGATGCAGCACCTCTGGCCATCGTGAGACGGGCAAAGATTTCAAGCGGTCGAGCATCGTTCGGCCGATCTGTGCCAACACATCTTTTCGATGTGCAACGGGGATTCCTTTCTTCAAAAAATCAGATTCGACGGCGTATTCGAGCCGATCGAAAAAATTCTGCGCATCATACGTGACGCCGTCCGCGGTGATCGGACCTGTGATGCTGAAAAGCGACGCAAAGAATCCGGGCTCGAGCGCGATCACGATGGTGGGCGGATTCGAAAGACGCATCTTCCGGCCGAGCTCAACTTCGCGGACGTAGACATCGAGAATGCGTTCCGCGGAGGAAGGGAAATCCGGAGACCAATTGGCATCGCGCAGAAACCAATTCTTCACGCCGAGACGATCCAAAAGCGGTTGCGGCGGAACATCTTTCCATGTCGACGCAACGGGATTGTCAATGGCATACACATCTTGAAACTCAAACTCCGCAAGGTCGCCGCCGTCAAGCGTCACGGTACCGATCGTACCGATGAACCCGCCAGATGGACGAAGTTCATCCGCATTCTGGAGCACAACGAGCGCGCGTGCCGGATCAGGATATCCGGCGAACGCGATGCCGATTTCGATGAGTGGAACGGCTTCATCGAGAGCGCGTTTCAGAGTTGGAAGCGTTTCTGCGAACGGCCGGAGCGCCGCTTGAATCGGCGCGATGAGTTCATTCCGCGACACGCGATTCCATAGTTCGAGCGCAAGATCTATATTGTCGCGCGCGAGACGCATTGAGGGGAGCGCATCCGCCATCGCGCGGACAACGGCGCGTTTCTCCTCTTTCGAGAGTGTTGCGTAACTTCGATCTGAAGAAATACCCACATCCATCTCGGATGATGCGGATGCGATCGTTTCGAACATGTCAAGAATATGTTGGATCCCGTTCAGCGTTCCGATCATCGCATCCGCCGCGTCTTCAAGTGCACGGAGTTGCGTGCCGATGCGCGGGACGCTGCGCCACACGCCAACGCTCTCGAGAGCGGAACGAAATGTGGCGAGTTGTGTTGCGGCGGTACGGAGATCGTCGCGCGTCGCGAAAACGTCAAATACGCGTGCGTGCGCTTCGGCCCGGCGGATTGCCGCCCACGCAGCGTGTGCGGCAAATCCCGCACGACCACACGCAACGAACGCTGGGGTATTCACACCGATACCAACGATGAGAATCGAAAGGAGGATCCATGTCCATCGCCTCACTTTTCGCACAGGGGGAGGCAATGGCGTCTGCGTCACATCCGAAGACGCGGGAGCGGCAAAACCCGATGCGCCGGGACATGGAAGAAAATTTGGATGATTGGATGACATGTTGTTCTACACCATGATACCACTCGTTGCCTTCCGCACGTCTCTCACCTCGGCAATTTCTTTCCATAATACTTCCAAAAATATTTGATCGCGCTTGCCACATGCGCCCGCGAAAGTGGGTTGCCAAACGCTTGCCACCAGTGCCGAACATGACTCTCGCGCTGATGGTAGTGAACGAACTCCGCGATGGGCGCATACCGAACGCTCCATCCATTCATCCATGCGCGGCGGCATAAATCCACGTCCTCGAAGTACATAAAAAACCGTTCGTCAAAAAATCCGATCTCCTGAAGAGCACGCGCGCGAATCAGCATCGCGGCGCCGAAAATGCCATCCACGTCTTGCGCCAACGTCGCGTCCGTGTCCTCCATAAAAAAAGACGAGATCGCGCGCCGTCCAACGAAGGTGCGGCTGAGGAATGTTCGACGATATACTGGAATGAGCGGCGTGTGAAAGCGATGGAACGTCCGCTGGATCATGCGGTTTGGATTCAACACGCGTGGCCCGAGAATCCCAACCTCCGGATGCGCGTCAGCACATGCGAGAAACTTTTCCATTTCACCCGCAAAAACCGTCAGGTCAGGATTCATGAGCATGAGATATTCGCCTGTCGCGCGCGCAAACGCGAGATTGTGTCCGGCGCCAAAACCGATATTCCGTGGTGCGTCGATGACCGTGACCCACGGAAAATGCGCGCGGACGAACGTTGAGGTTTCATCGCCCGGATTGTTATTGATGAGAAAATATTCGAAGGGAAACGAAAAATGCGCGCGAGAGATGCCGGAAAGCAAATTCCGAATGAGATCCGGGGTCTTATAACACACCGTGATGCACGACACCTTCATACGAACCATTGCCGCATCGCCGCGCGAGATGCGCGCGTGCGACGAAAAAGTTCACGGCGCTTGCGAAGCATCCGTACAAGTCCCGCGGCGGCAGCGAGATTCCCTTTGAACACGGCAAGCGAGAACAGCGAGGCAAACGCCTTCGCGAGTTCATATGGCACGACATGGGCGCTGTGACGAAGGAACGTGAGAGGATCATCGTTCTTCCAGATGGTCCAGAGATGGTTGCGTGTGGAGTAGAAATTGATGTGTGAGGGTTTCTGTGCGCGTGCACGCCAAGCACCGATCGGGCCCGCGGACGGGAGAGAGGGCGCGGTTCGGACATGCCAAGCCACCGCGCGAGGAACGAATCGGACGCGCATTCCGAGCCGGCGCATCCGCCAAGCGAGATCCACATCTTCTTTGTAGGCGAAAAAATCTTCATCAAAAAATTCTCCGAAAATCTTCGATTCTGCAATCGCGGATGCGCGGACACACAGGCAAGCGCCAGAAAGACCGAACACGTCCGTGTCGCGGTCAACGTGGCCGCGATCTTCTTCGCCCGCGCCCCGATCCGTGACTCGTCGGGATTTTGAAATCACCATCCCCGCCGAATCGATGATGTTCGTCCGTATGGTGACCATTCGCCCTTCTTCTTGACCCACGGCGTGCGCGCGAAGAAGTTTGGGTCCGCATGCCGCAAGTCCAACGTCGGATTCCATTTCTGCGACGAGGCGTTCATGGCATTCTGGCGCGAACTCAAGATCCGGATTCGCGATGAGAATGTACCGCCGTGGCCAGTCCGCCTCGGACCAACGCGCGAGCGCGAGCGCGATCCCCTGATTGTGTCCGCGTGCGAATCCCTGGTTCCGAAAATTGCGTAGGACGACGGCGGATGGCTGTGCCTCATGAAGCCATGCAACGGTTCCATCTTGAGATGCGTTGTCCACAACTGTGACGGACGTGTCTCGAAATGACTGAAGCTTGATTGACGCGAACACATTCGGCAGGTACTGCCGCGAGTTCCATGTGACGATCGTCACGGAGAGCGTTTTCGCTTCATTCATATGCTACACAACCGTCTTCCGTTTCGGCGACACTGTAAACCTCAAAGGCATCCCGAACATGAGCCGCGTCTGTGCGTCAATCGCGGGAATCGCGCCAAATACCACGAAGGTAACGGGGAGGAGAAGCCACTGCAGCACAGCGACGATGAGGGTTTTTCCACGAGAGACATGCGCCGGACGCGGAGGAAGAAGGGTCAACGATACTCCCGCGGAAACAAACACACCGATCATCGCGATGCGCATCAGCCATTCAAGCGTGAACGGCGTGTTTTGAAAAATCGCAGCTTCGCGGACGTGCTGCGGCGCAACGAAAAAAGGCAGTCGCCCAAGAATAAAAATGAGAATCGGCGCGGTCGCCCATGTATACATTCCCTCGAGCTGTTTCCAGAGATATGCGATCTTCGTCGCGAGCGGTATCTCACGATGTGTACGGAACTGTTCGGCCAAATACGGAAAATTTTCCACGCCCCACGCCCAGCGGCGGATTTGGCAGTACAACGCTCCGAGCGCGTGCCAATACTTTCCTGACATGACGGTGTCCATCGACACAGGAAGATAGATCGGCGTCACGCGATAGTCGCCGTTGTAGTGAACGAGTCCTTGAAGAAAAATCCGCGAATCCTCGCTCACGATATCCTTCTGCCAATATCCCACGTCCATGAGCATCCGCAAACTCATGGAATGCGACGAGAAGGTCATCATCCGCTCCGGACGCGCAAGCTCTGTCATGAGCCAAAATGTCGTGCCGAACATCGCGACACGAACTGCCGCCGGCGACTCCCACAGGTTGTTGTTGTAGAGCGGAATCGGCTGGTAGGAACTCCGTGTCGGATTCGGCGTTGTGAGATATGTCGTCGCGAGACAGGAAAAATAGTTTGGATGGATGATTGTGTCTACGTCGAAGGACGAGACAATGACATCATCAGGCGAGAATCCGCGCGCGAGGACATGTGGGACAACCTCGCGCGCGGACCATTGAAGATTCGACCCCTTGCCAGGAATTTCGTTGGGGAGATCTTTCGGATGAAGCGTCGCCGAGAACCCAAGAAATTTCCCGTCATATTCCGACGCGAGCACCAAGGCATTTCGCTCGAACCGTTCGCGGTCACGCTCCTCGCCTGCAAGGACAATCATCAAACGATCCGCAGGAAACGTGGAACATAAAATTTGTTCGAGTGTCGCCCGGATCACACTGACATCTTCTGTGTAGGTCGGCAAAAAGATCAGTTGTCGGATGCGATCGATTCCCGGCGTGGTGGCGGCGCGTGCGTGCCAATCCACGCGAACGTCACGACGATAGCGCCACCACGACGCGAGAAGATATGGGACCGAATACACGACGCGAAAAACCCAGTAGAGATCGAACAGGATCACGAAGTAAATCACCCAGAGCGGTCGAACAAACGACAATACGATTGACGCGATAAACGTCGACCAGACAAGAAATCCTGGGAGGATTTCAAGAAGACGTCGTTGGGTCTGTTCCGACAGAGTTAGGGACGGCACATGGTGATGTTCGGCGGAGACGTATACGTCGGCATGACACACGATACGGGTGAACAATGGCCGGCTTCAAGATCCTGACCGATCGCGTGGAGATCTTCGGCATCTGCGACGCTGATGCCGACGAGAGGTTTTCGGAGGAGTCGCGCGAGCAGGTTCGCGGAAAGGACGCCGCCGCGCACCGATGAAAACGCGCCGGGACCGTGGACGACGCAGATCCCTGTCACACGGTCAAGTTCACGCGCAGAAAATCGTCGCGCCAACGCGGGCAAGAGACGGCTGGAACGTCCTTGGCCGCGAACGACATGCGACGATGTTCGTGAGAGGATGCCCAATCGAAAATGGTCCGGGCGACTCGTATCGAGAAAAAGCCATGCCATACTCAACGCGCGAGATCCTTGTCCTCAAGCGTATTCACGACCACGGTTTTCGGCGCAAGAAGGATCGCTGTCACGAACCGGTCCGCAATCTCCTTCCGATACTTAAATTCCTGTGGCGAAAGACAGCTGTAATTGATATCAAGCTCCATATGCGCCCCCGCATCTTCGATCAGGCGTCGGAGCGCTTGTTCATCCACGGTGCCGACGATAAACACGTCGACCGGCTGATTTCGCAATCCAAGAAACGCGCCAAGAAACGCGAGGTATCGCACGTCTCCGGTTTTCAGGATTTGTCGATCGAGCTGACGCTCAATGAAGATTTGTGATTTGAGAAGAAGCGAGCGTATTTCATGAAAGAGCGGGAAGCTCTTATTTGTCATGAAGTATTTTCGCTTCACACCCGGCTGTTTTCGATGTTCTCCCGTCGCGTCTGGTGGCGATCCTTCCACAATCAGCCCGAATGTGACGAGATTTTGAATCTCGCGCCTGACGGCATTGATTTGGGTTTGAATCCGACGGGTGAGTTCTCGCACGTAAAATTGTTCGTCGGGGTGCTGAACGAACAAGTTGAGTAATTTCACGCGTGTTCGTGATCCAAATACGTGTTCAAGCATACATCTCTCTGTATACTGCCTATGTTCATCTCTCTTGACAAGAGGGATGCGGAATGCGTGTCGAGGGTCTAGGATACGATCGTATCCATGTCTCAAATGGAACAACAGTTTCGCATCGCGGAGATCGATGTTCTGAAAATTGCGAGCGTTGAGCGTATCGCCGGCATTTTTAGATTTGAACAAGCGGGCGCGACGAACCGCGGACCAACACTCCTCATTCTCGCGGATATTCACTCCTCCCTCTATGCTTATGAACAACTTCTCGACCTATTGAACGCCACGGTGGAGCAAACGCGTCATCTCGTCGTCGGCGTAAGCCATGATCCCGTCATCCGTTTTGAAAAATTCATCCAACGCTTAAACGACGCCATCGCATCTTTTTCGAACCTCGAGGCCACACCGTTCAACTGGAAACGTGTGAATCTGTTCTTTCTTGAACTGACCGAAGGACATATGTGCTTCACGGGTGTCGGTCGACTCATGAATGTTTTTTTTCAAAAACAGAGCGATGGCAGCTTCCGTTCATTTGATCTGCTCGGCTCGCTCGAACAGCCCGTTGACGTGGACCCACAAAAACCATTCGCATCGCTCGTGTGCGGCGATTTCCGGCATGGTGACGTTCTGATCGCCGGAACGGACAATCTGGAACGCCTCCGCGGCGAGCTGTGCATCAAAGAACGACTGACGACACTCCCTCCCGTGAGCGCGGCGCTGGAAATCCAAAACGACCTTGAACGACGAGGGATTCCTGATCATTTTGTCGCTGCAGTCATTTCCTGCCAGAACATCACACGTCCGAACGTAGATGAGCCGATCACGACGCGCGACGAACCGGCAGATCACAGCACGAGCTCCATTGAAAAACTCCGGCAGACCGAGGCGGAAACCGCGCTTCGTCTTTCACCTGTCGTTTCTCCAGTGAAAACTCCTGCCAAGAACACACCGTCGACGGAACGGCCTACGAAGATCCTGCGTCACTGGATCGATCGCGCGTTCGCGATCCTGCGCCATGTGTTCATCAGACATCACACGGCATCGGTGGATCCGATATCTCTCGCGGGTCTTCGCGGCATGAACGCGGGATATGGCAATGTTTTCACAAAGCGTCGAAAGCTCGTCACATACGGCTCGATCGGATTTCTCGTTGCGATCCTTCTTGGCGGTATCCTCTGGCGACAATCAATGAGGGTCCGAGCGGAGACGATGTTGTGGAACGCTGCGTATGCCGGCGCGCTCGATCAGCGGAACCGAGCCGAATCGGATGTCATTTATGGAAACGATCCGAGAGCAAAAGCAGAAATCGACGCGGCGAGTACGGCGCTTGCGACTCTCGCTACGGACACGAACGAACGAAAATCATCCGTGAAAAAACTGAAACAGGATCTCGCCGAGATCAAAGACAAGCTGAAGAAAGTGGTGGTGGTGAAGAACGTCACGGAACTCACCGTGAGCGCCGCAGCCATGGATGGCGATCTTGCCGCGCCGATCATGACGGAAGACGCCGCCTACGTCGCAGACAATTCTACGGGCGCGATTGTGAAAATCACATTTGGCTCGAGGGCCGTTAAAACGATCCGGCTTCCTTCCTCTGCCGATCGGATCGTTGCGGGAATGACGGGAAAGGACCATCTTCTGTTCGCGACGCAATCTGGAAAATTGATTGCGCTCAAAAAATCCGACGACTCCTCCTCCATGATGGCATGGTCGCATTCTCGATCGTCCTCGACCGTTGACGTCGTGCTCTATGCGTCGAAACTCTATGCGCTCGATTCGTCGAAAAATCAGGTGTGGCGATCCGCGAACTCCGGAAACGGATTTATCGGGGATGTTCCCTACATCAAAACAACGAGTGAAAAAATCGACAACGGCATTTCCATCGCAATCGACTCAAACGTCTACATCTTACAAAGAGATGGTCGCGTGTTCCGATATCTTTCCGGCGGACGTGAAGGATTTTCCCTCGCCCCCATCGACCCGCCGCTCACGAGCGGCGCCGCGATCTGGACGACAGCGGAGAACGCACGGCTTGCAATCACGGACCCGAAAGAAAAACGAATTGTCTTCTTCGACAAAAA
>CAYHYU010000013.1:0-17718 GCA_964360885.1 uncultured Gammaproteobacteria bacterium
TCCAGTATGACACAGATACCCTTATTTGTTTAGAGGTTTTTTAGGGATGGTATAACACCTTCAGCGACTTTGCACAAAATATCTCGTTGCCTCGAAAAACATGCTTACGCTGAATGGACGGCTTTGGATTTCAACAGCGCAAGGACTTTTCGGTTTTTCATCTGCACGGCCAGAATGTCGCGATACTCGGGCGAGGCGATGCGCTTGCGCGTTTCCGTTTCGCTTTTCGGCAGTGAGTCGAGAATGCGGTCCTGCTCGGCCTCAATCTCATCGTCTGGCACCTCCACGTTCTCGCGCTTTCCGATCTCCTTCACAAGCACGGCGGTCTGAATCCGTTCGATCGCGCGCGGCACGAAGTCGAGCGTGAGGTCGTCGATGCTCTTTTTGATGCTCGCGAGGTAGTCCTCCATCTTCATCCCCTGCTGTTCCGTGCTTTGCTTCAGTTCGTGGATCATCCGTTGCACTTCTTCATTGATGAGAATCTTCGGAATTTCGCTGAAGTGCGATCCTTGTACAATCTTCTCGAGCAACTCGATTTCCGCGGCCTCGTCGGATTTTTTATCCTGTGCATCCTGGAGATTCTTACGCAAAAGATCCCGCAACGCCGCAAGAGAGTCCTGTCCGAATCCCTGTGCAAACGCATCGTTCAGTTCCGGCATGCTCATCTCATACACTTCTTTGACCGTCACGGTGAATGCGACCTTCGTTCCTGCGAGGTTTTTCGTGTAGTGATTTTTCGGAAATTCAAGCATAAACGTTTTGACAGTACCTTTTGTGAGCCCGATCAATTGATCCGCAAAGCAGGGGATCACATGCGATTCGGCGAGATATACTTTGTAATCCCGCGCGTTTCCGCCTTCAATCAGCACGTTTTCTTTTGTCATCTCCAGATCGATCACGACCGCATCTTCTTTCGTCGCAGCGCGATTCACCGCCGCTTCCGTGTGGCGTGCCTTGCGTAGATCCTGAATCGCACGATTCACGTCCTCCTCCGCGACTTTATGTATTTTTTTCGTGACGAGCGGCTGCGAATACTCAAAGAGATCCGTCACGGTCGGCATGACGGATGCCGTGAGCGTGAATGCGATGTCCTGATGTGGGACGAGCTTTTCAACGATGATCTCCGGCGACCCGATTGTCTCGATATCGTTGTCGAGCACCGCCTTCACATACTGTGCGCGCACGATCCTATCGAGCGCGGTTTTCCAGATCAACATCTCGCCGTAGGCGTTTTTTACGTCGTGATATGTCGCCTTGCCCGAACGGAACCCCTTGATCGGTTTTTGTATGGAAAGATCTTCGACCGCTTGGTCGAGGTAAGGTTTCGCGTCCTCGGGCGTGACGAGAAATTTCAGTTCAACGCGTGAGTGAGGGAGTGGCGTGATCGCGGGAGGAAGCATGTGCTTAGCGAATATAACGCAGCGGATTTGTCCGCGCGTCATTCACATAGATCTCGAAGTGAAGGTGTGTTCCCGTTGACCGACCCGTTGTGCCAACCATCGCGATCACTTGTCCGCGCGTCACGCTATCACCGACCTTCACAAAAAGTTTCGAGGCGTGTCCGTAGCGTGTTTTGATGCCACTCGGATGCCCAATCAGAATCATGAGTCCATATCCACCGCTGTTCCAGCCGGCTTTTTCGACAACGCCGTCCGCGGAGGCGTAGATGGGCGAGGCATAGTCGCCGTCGATGTCGACGCCCGTATGCCGCCATCCGTAATACTGCGTGATCCCTTTACCGATCGTTGGCCAGAAAAGGCGTGCGATCGGAACGTTGCGGACGTCCGCATTCGGGGGTTTTTTTGTGAGCGTATGGGGAAGACGCACGGGCGGAAGTTCTGGATGCGCCACTATTTGCGTCAACGTCCGTTCAAGTTCTGCCGGGCGGCCTCCCGGAACGATAATGACCACGCCTACCGCCAGCGCGCGGTCGCTCGACAGATCGTTGAATGATGCGATTTCGTCTTCGTCTCCGCCGAATCGTTTTGCGATTCTTGTAAGCGTGTCGCCCGACTGCACCTTTACGAGAAGTCCAGACACGGGCGGGATCGTCAGCGTGTCTCCCGGACGGATGAATCCGCGCTCCGTGAGTTTATTGTTCCACAAAATCGTTCCAACGTTTACGTCAAAGCGCTGTGCGATCGAACTCACAGTGTCGCCATCTTGGACTGCATACGTTTCCGTCCTCGTGCGAGATACACGCGACGTCTTCAGCGGTTCTTCGTCATATGGTTGAACCGCGATCATGCCCGGCACAGGCGTTCTCGCAACGCCTTGGTCTGCGATTGGTTCATAATCAAAGTCCACATGCGGGATGCTTCGGATCGTCGCAGAACTCATATAGCTCGTCTGCGGCGCGCGTACATGCGATGGCATCTGCTCCTCCACAATATCTCCGCGTTCTTCGGATGCAAGCGCGAAGAGGATGCTTTTGCGCCCGACGTCCTGCGCGCGCGCCTGTTTCCCCTGGATGTTCATAGTGATCATGACCGCCACAAGCGCGCCAATCGTGACATGAAGAAGGTATCGGTTCGTGATGAGGAAGAAAATCGCGCCGCGAGCTGGGAGTGCCAAACGGCGGAATTTGATCCGCGACGTGATGCCGAAACTATACAAGGGCAGAATGATATTGCGGAGAATGAGTCGTCCGATTGGCGTCAACAGATGCCAGAGCCCACGAAGCAGAGGACGCGTACAGCGCTCCGTCCATCGAAGAAATCGAAGGATACGGAGGGCGCACGCCGTGGCAATATACGTGATTTTTCGATTCACAAAAATGTATCTTTAGCCCGAAAACAATAGCATTTTTTCGCATTTTCGTCAAGGATCCCTCATCCATCCGCAATTTGTCGATACTGTAGTGCTTCGGCGACATGAGCGAGCTCGATCACGTCCGATGTTGCGAGATCCGCGATCGTCCGGCTCACTTTGAGAACACGGAAATAGGCGCGGGCCGACAAACGGAACTGCTCGATCGCCCGTTCCAGAAATTCTTGAGCGTCCGGCCTTGGCCGAATGAGTTTTCTGACAAAATCACTCGAGAGTTCTGCGTTCGTGACGAGGCGGAGATCGCGGTAGCGTTGAATTTGCGTATCGCGCGCCGCCTGAACGCGTTTCCGAAGCTCGGTCGACGATTCGCCCGGCGTCAGATCCGTGAGCTTTTGCGTCGGCACTTTCGGGACTTCCATCGAAAGGTCAATGCGATCGAGAAGCGGACCGGATAATCTCTTTTTGTATCGTTGGATCTGGATTGCGGTGCACGTGCATTGCCGTTCCGGGTCCGTTGCATAACCGCATGGGCACGGGTTCATGGCAGCGACGAGAAGAAACCGCGCAGGAAATGTGAGCGTTCCCTGTGCGCGCGACACGGTAACAGATCCGTCTTCGAGCGGCTGGCGAAGATTCTCGAGCGCATTTCGCGGGAATTCCGGGAACTCGTCGAGAAACAGAACGCCGCGATGCGCAAGCGAGACCTCACCGGGTTTTGGGATCGAACCGCCGCCTACAAGCGCGACCGCGGACGCGCTCGAGTGCGGCGCGCGAAAGGGCCGTTCCGACACGTAGCCATTTCGCGGAAGGAGTCCGGCGACCGAGTGAATGCGCGTTGCCTCGAGAATCTCCGGCACGGTCATGCGCGGGAGGATGCCGGGGAACGAACGTGCAAGCAGCGTCTTGCCGGAACCGGGCGGACCTTGCAGCAGGATATTGTGACCGCCGGCCGCCGCGATCTCCATCGCGCGTTTTGCTTGTTCCTGTCCGCGGACAGCATTCATATCCGGGATTCCGCTCACTCCGTCGGGGATCGCAATGTCGCGAGGCGGAATCGAGGCAAGCGGTATGTTTCCGCGAATGTGGTCGATGACGTCTTGGAGCGTATCCGCACCGCGAATCGTGAGTCCGGGCACGAGCGCCGCTTCATCTGCGTTGCACAATGGGACGATGAGCTCCTTGATTCCGATCTGCGCGGCAAGAAGCGTGGTCGAGAGTACGCCCGGCACTCCGCGGAGGTGGCCATCGAGCCCAAGTTCGCCGATGAGCATCCGTTCATTCGGATCACAGGCGTTCATTTCACCGCAGGCCGTGAGCACCGCGACAGCAATGGGGAGATCAAACCCCGCCCCCGTCTTTTTGATGTCTGCAGGCGCAAGATTGATCGTCACGCGCGTTCGCGGGAATGTGAGACACGCATTCCGCATTGCGCCCTTCACGCGTTCACGTGCTTCTTGCACAGCCGTATCCGGGAGTCCAACGATTGTGAATGCGCTTAATCCCTGCGAAATATCCGCCTCGACTTCGACAAGATGCGCATCAAGGCCGACAATCGTCGACGTCAGAATTTTTGCAGACATGATTTTGGGAAAGCGCCCCCTCTTCTACCGCTAAAGGAAAAAGCCAATCTCGTCAAGGTCACGATTTGATCACCTTATCCTTACGATGCATGCGTTTGCGTTTTGCTCATCTGAATCATGTACCAACCAATGCCGATGCTGATCGCAATATCTGCAACATTCATCACGGATCTGTTGAAAAACAGTATCCAATCAAATACGTATCCAAGCGTCAGCCGGTCAAAAAGATTGCCAAGCGCGCCGCCGGCGATGAAGGAAAGAGCATAGCTCGCCCTGCCACCTTCTCGTCGCAATTCATGAACGAGCTTCCATCCGATGACTGCGAGTACTGTCATCGTGAACGCAAGGATGATCCACGACGGGAGCGGGAGGTTCGCGATGAGGCCGAAGTTGCGATGCGTTGTCGTGTCGAGAAGCGAAGGGAGGATCTGGTGCGGCGTTTCCGTCATAAAAAATACTTTCGTCATCCGATCGATGACAAAAACCGCGATGATGATCGCGGCATTCAGCATCGTTGCGTGACGTCTCGTCACATCTCCTGCGTCAAAATCTTTTTGCAATCGATGCAACTCGATGATGCGGGGCGCGCGTCGAGGCGCTTCTCATCAATTTCTTTTGCGCAATATTTGCAAATGCCGTACGTTCCCTTCTCGATTGCCGCGAGCGCATTCAGAACATCTTTTAATTCGGATTCCGCTCGTGCTTCAATCGAGAGGTCGTCCACATACTCGGATATTTCCTGCGCGTTGTCGTCTTCGGAATCCCCTCCCGATTCCGGATAATTTGCTTCAAAATGCCCCTTCTTTTTTGGATCTTCATGCCCAAGATCGCGAAGCTCTTGTTCGAGACGCTCCTTCTCGTTGAGAAGTTTTTGTTTGAAATATTCTTGTTTTTCTTGAGTCATACGATCGTGTGTCATCCTTAGGGCATGAGCGTATCGTGGGGGAAAAGATGTGTCAAAGAGGTATCAAAAGAGGCCGCTGAACCCCGAGATGCATGGTGCGCAAATATGGGACGCGGCCTCTTGGCCGAGACACGTCAAGCGACGCTCGATGGTTTGAACCGTCCGGCGCTTTGCCTGCGTTTCACCGCGAGGCGCAAGGTGACGATCCTGAACACTTCTGTGCCCTGGTCAATGAGAAAGAACTATTGTCCCGACCCAATCTTGGCAGGACCCCCTCTAGAAGCCCAAGGGCTAATAAAGATGGGATGCCGATGGACAAATTTCGTTTTGTTTTTTGATTTTATTTCCCGAACGTGAAGACGGGAAGGATTGAGTCAGAGCATGGAACGGGATCCAATATGCGTATGGGAACCCGCCCTATCAAATAGTCATGGAAGGTACGGCCTATTGCAGAGAGAAGAAGGAGCGCATGCACTGTACAATGCACATCTGCAGCATATACAGAAAACAGCCCATGGACAACTTATTTTGTGGATAACTTGTTATTTCATCTCTACTTAGCGGAATTTGCACTTAGTAATGTGTTTATTAAAAAAGGACATCTTGTGGATAACTTGTGTCTATTGAACGCAAATACGCATTTTTTGTTCTAATTCTGATATTTCTACAATAGTGAATTTTTTCGTCGCATGAAAGCCAAGCAGGAGGAGAACTTTGTACAGTGCGTCATTGGCAAGCCGAAATACAGGCCTTCCATCTTGGCACGCACGAATCGGATGGGCATTCTCAATGAGCGTTGTTGCGAAACGTCGATCTGTGAGAATCACGGATGAGGTTGGAAGCGTGCTTGGAAGTCGAAGTTCATCTACGACGACTCCGTCCGACAGGCGATAAGGGGCAACGGTTGAAAATCCCGCAGACGCCGCAAGGGCAAATTGTGTTGAAGTCGCGATTGGCGATGCCCACTCAAGATCGACGATCGGCGTCGAATCCGAAGCAGAAGTCCACCCGATCCGGCTCGGTCGATCTTCAAACGCGAAAGAAAACCCCGCATCGCGAGAAACGGCCGCGAGAATCGGCCATGCCTCTGGAAATGTTTCGAGATCCACAGCAACGTCTCCGAGTGGAAGTTCGACATACGGTTTCGACGGGAGTTGGACGTTCGTCTTCCAGATGCCAAGACCATCCACAGGACCTTGCATGCGATCTCGTAGACGTTCATCGAGCGCATGGAGATCGATCATGAGATGCGCGGGCGATGTGAGCGTGCGAAGCGCGAGGAGGAATGCGGCGCCGAGCGTCATCGACGACGTGCGCGGGATTTCTCGATCGCTCACGAACGTGAGGAGCCCAGATCGCTCGATGCGGATCATCGGATCCATGATGCGGCTCATGGTGAGCGCGAACGGCGATGGGCGACCATAAACCATCGCGATGCCGATCAGCGTTGGCGCATATGTGTGTTCAATCGCACGCTTCCAAACGATAGGGATGCCTTCAGGAAGATGCGTTTTGCCACGTACGACCGCAAGAACAACCACTCGTTCGGGTAGAGGAATATGCCTTTGTAGAGCGAGAATTCCGCCAATCACGATCACGACAAAAACTCCTGCCAAAATGGCAAGGAGTTTTTGCGCCGCGTTCGTGTGCGGCGTGGATGTTTGGATGAATGTCTCCATTTTCAGCATCCGCTCAAAAGCGACGATTCCGCGGCGGACCGTTTCGGAGCGGCCGAGTATCGCCCGGTTGCTCGACGTAGTCCGGCGCCGCGCGTTTGATTGAGAGGTTGATGCGCCCCATGGAATCGATCTCGATCACCTTCACCGTCACCATGTCGCCGATCGCGACGACGTCCGACACTTTGTTCACGCGTTGCAGCGCAAGTTCGCTCACATGAACCATCCCTTCTTGCTTCGGCGAGATTTCGACGAATGCGCCGAAGTCGAGAATACGTGTCACGGGACCCGTGAAAATTTCTCCGACCGCGACCTCGCGCGTCAGCTGCTTTACCCATTCGATGGCTTTTTTCATCCCATCCGGATTCACGGCCGTGATCAACACAAGACCGTCATCCTCAATGTCTATTTGCACGTTGCACGTGTCGATGATTTCGTTGATGATTTTGCCGCCAGGTCCGATCACATCGCGAATGCGGTCAGGATTGATGTGCAATACTTCGATACGCGGCGCCCATTTCGAAAGTTCGGCGCGCGGCGTCGAAATCATGCGCTCGATCGTGTCAATGATCCGAATGCGCGCCTCGCGCGCCTGCGCAAACGTCTGAACAATGACGTCCCATGGCAATCCGGAGGTTTTTGTGTCCATTTGGACGGCTGTGATGCCATCACGCGTGCCTGCGATCTTGAAATCCATTCCTCCTGCACCATCCTCAAGGTCTTGGAGATCTGTGATCACTCGATATTTCCCAGTTTTTTCGTTTGATGCCAAACCCATCGCAATCCCCGCGACCGGCGCCGTAATCGGCACTCCAGCATCCATTAATGCGAGGGTTGAGCCACAAGCGGCGCCCATGGAACTCGATCCGTTTGATCCGAGAACTTCTGACACGACGCGGATCGTATAGGGGAATTGTTCACGTCCGGGGAGTACGGGCATGAGCGCGCGCTCCGCGAGGGCGCCATGGCCGATTTCGCGTCGACCAGGTCCGCGATTGCCGCGCGTTTCGCCAACGGAGTAACTTGGAAAGTTGTAGTGGTGGAAGTAGTGTTTCTTTACTTGAAATTCCATCGTGTCGAGCGTCTGCTCCATGCCCGGAGATCCCAAGGTCACGGACGAGAGGATCTGCGTAGACCCGCGTTGGAACAATCCAGATCCGTGTGTGCGCGGCATGATGCCGACGATGCAATCAAGTTCCCGAATTTCATCAAGTTTCCGACCGTCCGCGCGCTTCCCGTCTTCGAGAATTTGTCGCGTGATTTCTGATTCGATGAATGCATCCACGACGTCCTCGGCTTTTTTGCGGCTGTCTTTGCCAATTCCAAGTTCTGTGAGATGGCCGCCGAGCTCCGATTTGAGTCGCACAACTGCCGCCTTCCTGTCCGCTTTTGTCTTGAGCGGCTCTGCGAAGAGCACTCCTGTTTTCGTCTCTAAGAATGCGCGTGCCTTCGCATGGATTTCTTCAATCTCCGTGCGTTTCGTCGCCTCTTCTTCGCTCGCTCGTGCGTTCGGATCGAGTGTACGTTTGCCGTTTTCTGTAACAACCGTATTGATCAATGTGATGACGGATTCAAGATTCGCATGTGCAAGTTTCATCGCCTCGAGCATTTTGTCTTCGGACACGATGTTCGCGCCCGCTTCGACCATGATCGTTTTTTCGCCTGTTCCAGCGACCACGAGATCCAAACCGTCGCCATTGACTTCCGCATACGTCGGCATGAGAATGAGTTGTCCGTTTTTTTGTCCGACGCGCACGGCTGCAATCGGTCCGTTCCACGGGATGTGTGAAAGCATGAGCGCGCATGAAGCGCCGATCAACCCAGGCACGTCCGCGTCATTTTCTTGATCATGCGAGAAGACGGTCGCAACCACCGCGACTTCGTTTCGGAACGCATCGGGGAATAATGGACGAATCGCGCGGTCAATCAACCGTCCGGACAAAATCGCTTCATCGGTTGGACGTCCTTCACGTTTCATGAAGCGGGATCCTTTGATGCGTCCTGCGGCGTACATGCGTTCCTCGAAGTCCACGGAGAGTGGTAAAAAATCCACGCCCTCACGCACGTCGCCCATTGTCGCAGTGCAAAGAACGACCGTGTCGCCATAGCGTACCGTGCAGCTGCCACCTGCCTGTTGAGCAAGTTGGCCAACCCCAATCGTGAGCGTCCGGCCGCCCCATTCAATCGAATATTCTTTTTGCGCTTGCATATGAGGTGAAAGATGGGTACGGCTTGCCGTTCCCGTTAGGCCTCATCCGGAGACGAAATCCCGTTTTGGGATCGATGTCTCTGGACGAGGAGGATTCAAAGTGATGCGTGTGTTATAGCGGAGATTGACGAGGATGTCAAAGTTCCGAACTTGAATTCACGGACTCGCGATTGACACATGCGCCATGTAGGGCTATGCTCCGTCTACATTCCCTATATCACATCGCGGGATAGAGCAGTTGGCAGCTCGCCAGGCCCATAACCTGGAGGTCGCGGGTTCGAGTCCCGCTCCCGCAACCAATACAAAACACACCGAGAAAACGGTGTGTTTTGTATTTTGTTGCGGAGTTGAGCGAAAAATTACATACACATTGTTTATGATCTCTTGACAGACAGAACCATTTCTTTTATCCTTCAAGCTCGTTTCGTTTGAACCGTTCCTTCCATGTGGAGGTGTCCATGAATTCTGCACAAAGCACAGAGCATGTTTCGGCGCGTCTCAAGTACGAAAGGATAAGCGTTCCCTTCGATGGTCTCGCATCGGAGCTCGCATCTCGCAAAGTCACATCCGACAGAATCGTGATGCTGTCCGAGGAGGACAAGGCAGGTCAGTTTTTCTTGGGGTATCTCGCGGGCGCTTGGGACGGAAATCCGTTCCGCGTGTCTATCCCAATGCGGCGGACGGGTCACCTCCGTTCCATCGTTCGTCTTTGGGGTCACTTCTTTGCTGTCGAAGCAACGCTCCCGGATTCGAGGCCGACGCCCCAGATGCTCCATGCGATTCGTGCGCTCACGAGCATCACAAACGAAGTGGGCAACAGATTCGATGACGTGCACTTTGTTTCGAACGTGGATGGTCCAAATTGCCAATTCATCTTCGATCTGAACCGGAGCGGGTGCATCGAGCTCTGGTCGCCGGGCAAGGTCGGGATCACGAGCGTGCGTTTGAATCGGCCACAATCGACGCTCATTGGCGTTTACACGGATGCGTATGGCCGCGGAACGCATCTCGTCGCAATATCGCTTCAACAGGCGCTTCAAAATCCATTGTATCTCGCGGATCCGAAGAATTGGATGCGGTTGGTGCCGGATGAGCACGCGCGTATGAGCATCGTTGCGTTGTCGCGTCCCAAGACAACACCAACGTTCATGCAACTGTGTGCGACACTCGCGTGCACGGATGAGCCGCGGAAGCTCTTCGCAAAGAGGATATTCCTTCAAGGAGATCTTTTTTCGGAGGATTTGGTCGTTCTTCAGGACGCGCGTTTTTCCACAACGTTCGTCACACTCGGCCTACTGCCAGGCAATGAACAGGTATGGATCGCCTACGAATCCGTGGGAGTTCATACGGACGGCGCGGACATGCATGTGATGCTCCGTGCCGAGATTCCGGAAAATCCCGCTCATCCTTTTGAATCGCCTGAGTAAGCGATTTCTCTCAACGCACCGCCCCGACGTACGTCGGGGCGTTTCTTTTTTTCAGAAGATCAGTTACCGTACATTCGCAGATCTTTTATGCAAAAAGCGCTGTTCATAGATGGCAATGCGCTCATTCATCGCACATGGCATGCGCTGCCACGCCTCACCGCTCCGGATGGCAGAGTCGTAAACGCCGTCTATGGCTTTGTGATGGTGTTGCAGAAAGTTCTCCAATCGGAACACCCGGACTATCTCGTCGTCTGCTGGGATACGCCAGAGCCCACGTATCGCCACAGGATTGCGCCAGAGTATAAAGCACAGCGCGAGAAACAGCCACAGGAATTTTATGATCAAGTGCCTTTCGTACAAAATGTCATCAATGCGTTTGGCGGGAAGAATATTGAGTTCCCCGGCTATGAGGCGGATGATCTGCTTGCAACGCTTGCCAAGACATTCGCGAAAAAGAACGTGGAGACGACGCTTCTTACGAGCGATCGAGATATGTGGCAAGCGATCGGTCCGTACGTCCGCGTCATGGCCTTTAAGAAAGGAGTGAGCGAGACCGTCACGTATGATGAGAAGACGCTTCCGGCGCTCACCGGACTCATGCCGACACAAATCGTGGATTGGAAAGCGCTTTCTGGCGATCCATCGGATAATCTGAAAGGCGTGCCGGGGATTGGCGATAAGACCGCAGTGGAACTTTTGAAGATGCACGGAACGCTCGACAAGATTTTTCAGGTCGCGAAAGATCCGAACAGTGATTTGAAGCCAGGCGTGCGTCAACGCCTCGTAGATGGCGAGAATGCAGGGCGCAAGACGCGAACGCTTGTGGCGCTTGTGAGCGATGTGCCGATCACAGAATCATTGGATGAGTTGCATCGCGTACCGGCGGACACGGAAAAGATTCGGGAATTATTTTTGAATCTTGGATTTAAAACGTTGCTTGCGAGGATGGGAATCGAAGCCGCTCCTCAACAAGAGAAGGTCTCCACACAATCCTCTCCTGATACGGGAGGAGTCGAGGAGGTGATACACGCCTTACAAAAAGCTCATTTTGCATACATCCATCCGATCGAAATTTCACAAGAGTCACTGTTTGCCGACACGCCCGCGCTCGCGCTCGGCTCGCAAGATGGAACAGCGATTTTGTCGCGAGACGACGTAGGGGCGAAGTATGTTTCGCTCCTGCGAGATATGTTATCCGATCCCACGATCGCAAAGATAGGTCATGATCTCAAACGTGCGTGGCATTGGTGCCGCAAGAATGGGTTTGAGTTGAACGGGATTGCGTGTGATACGGAGATCGCGGCCTATCTCCTCTCCGCGGGCGACAGATCATACGATCTCGCCACGCTTGCCGCAGGACGTCTTGGGATGATTGTGCCCGAAGGAGACGGACGCTCCGCTTCAGAAGTTGTTGCAATCCGATCCCTCCATCACCATCTGGTGGAAGAACTCAAAGCGCAACAACTTGACACGGTGATGACGCGATTTGAATTGCCGCTCATTCCTATTTTGGGCGAGATGGAAGAGAAAGGCATTTTGATCGACCGCGAGTATTTTAAGAAGTTGCGCGATGAGTTTGCGAAAGAAAAATCTCGTCTCGAGCATGAGATGATCACGCTCGCGGGTGAAGAATTCAATCCGGCCTCGCCGCAACAGCTCGCGCGTATTCTTTTTGACACGCTCAAAATCTCGACAAAAGGAATGAAGCGCGGCAAAACGGGGATTTCAACGGCAGCAACAGAACTTGAAAAGCTCGAGGGCGCGCATCCGATCGTTGAAAAGATCGGTGAGTATCGCGAAGTCGCAAAGTTGCTCTCGACGTACGTTGAGGCGCTCCCAAATCTCGCGGATGCAAACGGCCGCGTGCACACAACGTTTCATCAGACGATTGCGGCGACAGGTCGACTTTCGTCAACAGATCCCAATCTTCAAAATATTCCCATCCGCACCGAACTTGGTCGAAAAATCCGACGCGGATTCGTGGCGCAAGACGGATACCTCCTTCTTTCATGCGACTATTCGCAGATCGAGTTGCGCGTCATCGCCGCGCTTGCAAAAGACGAAAAAATGCTCGATGCGTTTCGTCGCAACGTGGATATTCACACGGCGACAGCTGCCGCGATTTGGCATGTGCCGCTCGATGAGGTGACAAAAGATCAACGTCGAGCTGCAAAGGCCATCAACTTCGGGATTATCTATGGTCAAGGACCGCAAGGATTGTCAAAAGCGTCTGGAATCTCATTTGAAGAAGCAAAACAGTTCATCGAGGAATATTTTCACGTCTATTCTGGCATCCGCGAGTATCTCGATCAGACGAAAGCGCTCGCGCATGCGCAAGGATACGTTGAGACGCTCTTCGGCCGCCGTCGATATCTCCCAGACATCAACTCTCCCCTACCCCAGCTTCGCGCTGCGGCGGAGCGCATGGCCATCAATATGCCGGTGCAAGGAACTGCGACGGGAGACATCATCAAACTCGCATTGATCGCGCTTGTGCGAGAACTTCCGCGACTCTCATCCACGGCAAAGATGCTTTTGCAGGTTCATGACGAAATCGTGTTCGAGGTTCCGGAAGATGAAGTACGCACAATCGTCCCACACATCATTGAAATCATGGAGAACGTCGAGAAGATAGGCGTCCCCATCGTCGTCGAAGCCAAGGCGGGGAAGAATTGGGGGGAGATGTCTGCGCTTTAACAGATAGTTTGACACAATTGATAAAAATCAGTAGCGCTAGATGTATGGGATTTCATTCCGATATCCATCATCGACACTCTATCCGTTTGCCGCAGTTCGATTATTCGAATGCAGGTGCATATTTCGTGACGATCTGCGTTTCTGAACGGGAATGTTTATTGAGTTCCATCGAGAATAAAACTGCCAGATTGAGCGAGATCGGTCATATTGTGCAAACGGCATGGGATGAATTACCGCAACGATTCACGAACATCAGTCTCGATGAATGTGTTGTTATGCCCAACCACATTCATGGAATCATTTGGATGAATGACGTAGGGGCACCCCTTGCGGGTGCCCCATACAGGGCAGGCACAAGGCCTGCCCCTACGTTGGGTGCCCCATACAGGGCAGGCACAAGGCCTGCCCCTACGTTGGGTGATATTGTCGGTGCGTTCAAATCAATAACCACATTTCGATACATTCATTGGCAACGGAAATTTTATACATGTACACGTTCGAAATTATGGCAACGCAATTATTGGGAGCATGTGATTCGAAGTGACATTGATCTTTGTCGCATTCGCCAATATATCCTCAATAATCCCATAGAATGGGAGGCGGATGAGGAATATTCAAAAGAGCGACGTTCAGTTGACGGTTTTGACGGTCGGTTTTCTTTTTCAATCGCCCGCGATAGGATAGTTTGATGCTCATCCTCTGTTCCGGCCCCGATACGTATCACGCGCGCAAAAAAGCGCGTGAACTTGTTGCCGCATTTCGGCACAAACACGATCCAACGGGATATTCGACGGAAATTATGCCGGGAGCGGCGCTGCATGAATTGCCCCTCCTGTTCGCAAAAATCGGCGCGCCTTCGCTTTTTGCATCCAAGCGTCTCATTCGGTGCGATGGGCTTCTCGATGCGCTCAAACTCGCGGAGGTGCGTCAGCTTACAAAGCGACTTGAATCCGTTCGTGACGACACGATCATTCTTTCGGTCGAAGAGGAGCCGCCAGTTGAAAAAATCCTGAAAGAATTCGCTGGAATCAAGCTCGTGCAGTACCCTTTTCCATTTCTGACAGGTGCGAAGTTTGTTGCGGCAGTCACGCATCGCGCGCAAGAGATCGGTGTGTCGCAAAGCATCGCGCAAGAAATCGCGCGCCGTACGGATGGCGACATGTGGTTTGCTGAACAAGAATTGGAAAAAGCATCTGCAAATCCGAGCATGCAACTTATCTCTAGCATCGACGTATCCGGAACAGTTTTTGATGCCGCGGACGCGTATCTTCTCGGAAGATCGGGATGGCGTGAGCGCGTCGCGTCGTTTCCAGATGAGAGCATGGTTTCGATTCTTGCAACACAATCGCGCACCTTCACTCGCGTTCGGGATGGTGAAACAGCCGGCGTGCATCCGTATGTCGCGAGAAAATTTTCAACAATAAAAATATCTGACGCTCTCGCGCGTCAACGATTTCTTGGTGCGCTTCGCGCGCTCTACGCGGCGCGCCAATGTGCGACTGACGAAGAGAGTCAAACTTTGTTGTGAGTCGCAGTCGCCGCCATTTTCATCATTGTTCGTGTGCGGCGTCTCGCTTCGTTACGATGGATGACGTTGACTTTTGCCGCCTTGTCGAGCGCCTGTTGAAGCGATTGAATTTTTTGCACGGCCTCACTCTTCTTTCCTGCAACAAGAAGTTCACGACTCTGTTTCCACAGATACTTCACGTTTTTTCGGATGCGGACATTCAACGCGGCCCGACGACGATTTTTGCGTAAGTCCTTTTCTGCGGCGTGCTTGTTGGGCATAGAGATGATGAGAAGGTTAGCCGATACCCGCGTCGTCGTCAAGAGATCGTAGAGTCGTAGGCGATAGGTTGTAGGAAGGAAGTAGGATGTAGATGTCACTTACCTCTAAAAAACAGCGAGCCCCCAATCCGTGTAAGAACGAATCAGGGGCGTGAGAATCAAGGTTTCTCTGTGAGGAGACTGATCACTACATTCCTCCTTTCTCAAGAAGAGGATAAGTGTAGGAAAGGAACCAACGAGACGCTTCAGACTTCAGTGCCTTATACTTTTTTCTTTCAGCATGTTGGCTGTCGAGCTCTTGCAGGCGTTCGATGGCTGTGTCAACACCACGAAGCAATTCAGCGGCGAGGAGTAAGCGCTCCAAAGTATCGAGACACTGATACGCTTTCTTTTCGACGATACGCTGGAGTGTCGGCGTCAATGGCTGTTTAGACAACAGTGCTACAAGGAGCACGGCCTGATCACATTTTTGAAGGTGTATGAGCATCATTTTTCACTCCATTGAGTTGAAACAACAAAGAACCAGCATACGCAACCCAATGACTCCTATCACGAAATAATTTCTGTGTCAAAACCTTGCGCGGCAGCCCGAATATGCTTTTGAGATAGCTATTTCATCCTTGTACTATTTTGCTAGGTTGAGCTTAATTCTTCACAGAATTTGCTTTGAGATTGCCTTCTCCGATTTTTGGTTGACTATAAGAAAAAATAGGCATAATATACTTTTCGCTTCATAGAAATGAGCTCCTTAAAACTAAAAAATATCAAAATATTATTTTACGACGCATGATGTCTCCATAGTTTAATGGAAAAACAGGGGCGTCCTAAGCCCTTGATGGAGGTTCGATTCCTCCTGGGGACACCAAAATATGTTTCACGTGAAACATTTTATCATCTCATGGGCCGATAGCTCAGCTGGTAGAGCGCTGCATTCGCATTGCAGAGGTCTGGGGTTCGATTCCCCATCGGTCCACCAAGCAAAAAGTAAGAGATCATGAGAATTCTTCGCCACGCTTTTTTGTTTTTTTATCCAAATTGCTTCAAGAATAGTGTTTTTTCAAACAAATTTCAAAAGCTGACCCCCACTTGACAAGAATCCTTTTTCAAGGTATCTTGTTTCATTCAGATTCTGGCACCGAACCTTACAATTCTTTCGTCTTTGGCGGGGCAATTGCTTATTTGCTGAATGGAAACGGTAAGCCCGGGGTCCCGCAATCATGCTGGGATGATGGGCAAGCCAAAGCAACGAGGTGAGTCATGGCGAAGCGAAATGTTTCCCAAATCGAAACCGGTGCAGGACTCTTCATGGTGTTCGTGAACGCGATGATGGATGTGGCCCGCGAGAAGGATGTGCCATTTGCGGCCATCTACCGTCTGGCCACGGCTGGAGGTAGGCCAACGCTCGGTAAGATCGTCGACATGACCTACGTGGACTGGCTCTCCGAACAACCGAAGTCCATCAGGTAGCAGTCGCTCTCCGTCCCGATCGTTTACGTTCTGTTCGAGTTCGAGGAGTTGCAGTGCCGGTTCCTGGTCTATGTTAATTTTGAATACAAGGGTAAGTTGTTCGATCTCATCGAATGTTGCAAGGTCGTCTCTATGGAGTCCTGTGATGTCGTTTTTGAGTATTTTCACATGGGTTGCAACGTTTTGATTGGTGAGGTGCTCTCCGTGATGGACAGCAAGGGTCTCCGGTTTGCTTTTTATGAGGAGTTCATTGGTTTCGAATTGAAGTACCCAGATGAGCAGTGGAAGTATTTTATTGTTGCTCTCGGCTTGAGGTATGCGTGAGCGGTGGCCGCCACGTCGTCGCGTGTCTGTGGTGCGTTGGCGATGGCCATGGCCTTCGACCTGGGTTGGGTCGGCAGCGTCTGGATCGAACGCTACCGGTTCCTCGCCGTCCGTTCCGCGTAGCGGGAGGTCATCTATTGTCTCTGACCCCCACCTATCAAATAGGTGGGGGTCTTTTAATCTCTCAATTCCTCGCCAGCTATTCTACGGCGTAGTTCATTTAGAGGGTGATTAAAAACGCGATTTGCTCGCGCTTCCCTCGAAGATCACTCGGCGTAACCCCTCCCCAACCCATCCCCTTATGATAAGGGGATGGGTAAGGGGTAGGGTTACAAGTACACCTGCATCGTTTCCTCGCTCCAGCACATCGCACCTGCCCGCTAATTCCGAAACGCCCGAAAGGCGTAGGCAGGCGGGTCTCATCGTTTGTCAGAGGTTTCTTAATATGTTTCACGTGAAACATTTTTAAAATCGGGTGTATCTCCTCATGAGCAGTAAACCTCAATTTCATTGAGGTTTTTCAAGAATTACTGAGCATAAGGGGAAAGTGGCCTTTTGTTTTTAGCCCGCGAAGAGAAAACCGTGAAATTTGCCCTCTGGTAGCTTAGCGTCAATATGTTTCACGTGAAACATATACACACACTTTTAACCATTCTTTTCATAATTGTGTAAATCTATTACACATAGCTAATCACGATATAATTGAAGCTCAAACATCAAAAATTTTATGCATTGAGGTTTAAGTGCTACATGTGGATAACATGTTGAAAAGTAGTTTTATCTATTTTATATTTTACGACACTACTAATTACAAAACAATACTTCGCTCTAGCCCATAAGTAACGGTTACTGAATTCTCTCGGATGGTTCGGTTGTG